>JANNJX010000091.1:0-5387 GCA_031396005.1 Burkholderiales bacterium | reverse complement strand
CGGCCTGGACGTGACGCTGATCGAGGCCGGTGATGCGCCCGGCGGCAAGATGCGCGCGGTGCAGGTCGACGGCGTGGCCATCGACGCCGGGCCGACGGTGTTCACGATGCGCTGGGTGTTCGACGAGATCCTGGCCGAAGTCGGCAGCTCGCTCGATGAACTCGTCACGCTGACGCCGCTGTCGGTGCTGGCACGCCACGCCTGGCGCGGCCACGCCGATCGGCTCGACCTGCACGCCGACGTTCAGAGCAGCGCCGACGCCATCGCGCGCTTTTCCTCGCCCGCAGAAGCCAAACGCTTCATCGCCTTCTGCGCCGAGGCCCAGGCGATTTACCGCCGCCTCGAAGGCCCGCACATCCGCTCCAGCCGGCCGAGCCTGGTGCAGATGGGCGCCGATCTCGGGCCCGGTGGCATCAGGGCGCTGGCCGGCCTCGGCCCGTTCGCGTCGTTGTGGCAATCGCTCGGCCGCCACTTCCACGACCCGCGCCTGCGCCAGCTCTTCGCCCGCTACGCCACCTACTGCGGCGCCTCGCCGTGGGCCGCGCCGGCAACGCTGATGCTCGTCGCCCATGTCGAGCAGGAGGGGGTCTGGTCGATCGACGGCGGCATGGCGCGCCTGGCGCAGCGCCTGGCCGATCTCGCCGCCGCACGCGGCGTCAGGCTGCGCTACGCCGCGGCCGCGCAACGCATCCTCACCACGCAAGGCCGCGCCAGCGCCGTATTGCTGCAAAGCGGCGAGCGTCTGGCCACCGACTCGGTGGTCTGGAATGGCGACAGCAACGCGCTGGCAATGGGCCTGCTGGGCGACGACATCACCGGCGTCACCCGCGCGCCGCTGGCCAACACCGAGCGTTCGCTGTCGGCCGTGACCTGGGCGATCCATGCGAGGACAGAAGGCTTCCCGCTGGCGCGTCACAACGTCTTTTTCGACGACGACTACGCCGGCGAATTCGACGACGTCTTCAAGCAGCGCCGTCTGCCGCGGCAAGGCACGGTCTATGTGTGTGCGCAAGACCGCTTGCGCGACGCTGCGCCGCCCGCCGGCCGCGAACGCCTGCTCGCCCTCGTCAACGCACCGGCGGACGGAGACACCAACCCCTTCGATGCCTCGGAGATCGAACCATGCGAACACCGCAGCCTGGCGCTGCTGCAGCATTGCGGCCTGCAGCTCGAACTGACGAGCCGCGCGCAGGTGCTGCGGCGCAGTCCGGCGGACTTCAACCGCCTCTATCCGGGCTCGGGCGGCGCGCTCTACGGGCCGGCGACGCACGGCTGGATGGCGCTGTTCAAGCGGCCGGGCGCGGCGACGGCCTTGCCGGGGCTGTACCTGGCGGGGGGCAGCGCGCACCCGGGCCCGGGCGTGCCGATGGCGGCGATGTCGGGCCGCTTGGCGGCCGCGACGCTGCTGGCGCACCTCGATTCGATCAGCCGCTCGCGCCGGGTGCGTATCGCTGGTGGTACGTCGATGCGATCAGCGACGACGGCCGCCATGCCCTGACCATCATCGCCTTCATCGGCAGCGTCTTCTCGCCCTACTACCGCCGCGCGCTGGCGCGCAACCCGCTGACGCCACCCGCAGACCACTGCGCCATCAACGTCTGCCTGTACAGCCCCGGCGCCAAGCGCTGGACGATGACCGAGCGCGGACAGCGCCATGTGCAGCGCGAGCGCCATGCCTTCGCCGTCGGTCCGAGCGACCTGTCCTGGACCGGCAATGCACTCGACATCACGCTCGACGAGCGCAGCGTGCCGCTGCTGCGCGCGGTGCGCGGCAGGCTGCGCCTTCACCCGCACGCGCTGACCACCTTTCACGCCGCGCTCGACGCGCGCAGCCTGCACCGCTGGGGCCCGATCGCGCCGTGCGCGCGCATCGAAGTCGATCTGCAGTCGCCCGCCCTGCGCTGGCAGGGCCACGCCTACTTCGACTGCAACGAGGGCGACGAGCCGATCGAGCGCGGCTTCACGCGCTGGGACTGGCTGCGCACGGCGGGCGCCGATGGCAGCACCGCGGTGATCTACGACGTGCAGCCGCGCGACGTCAAACGCAGCGGCGCCTCGCGCTTGGTGGCGCAACGCTTCGCGCCCGACGGTTCGACCAACGCCTTCGAAGCCTCGCCGCGCCAACGCTTGGCACCGAGCGCGCTCTGGCGCATCGACCGCCAGGTGCGCGCCGCGTCGGCCGCCAACGTGCTGCGCACGCTCGAAGACACGCCGTTCTATGCACGCTCGCTGATCGACCTGCCGCTGCCCGGCGGCCAGCGCGTGCAGGCCGTGCACGAAACGCTCGACGTGCCGCGCCTGGTGTCGCCGGTGGTGCAGGCGATGCTGCCGTTTCGCATGCCGCGTCGGGCGTGATCCGTGGGCGTTTGATCCAAATCAAGCTCCGGAAGAGCCAGCCGCGCTAGGCTGGTTCGCAAAGGAGCACAACGATGCAAACCATGAGGGGCCAACGCGCTTGGCTGGCCGGTGCCGTCTTTGCGCTGGCATGCGGTGCCGCCTTGCCGGCGCACGCACTGGTCACGTTCGAGAGCCACGTCTCGGACATCCGTTGCGGCAAGACCAGCGCGGCCGGCCAGACCTTCCTCAGCGACTGCGACACCCTGTCCTTTTTCGCGGTCATCACGGCCGGAGAAACCGCGTTCCTGCGCGGCACGTTGAACTACCACTACACCGACGAGGGTCTGGCGCTGCCGCGGCCGACGGAGGTGCAGGGCGACAAGTTCGGCTTCGTCATGATCCCGGTGACGCACGAGTACGGCGCGCTGTACGTGCAACGCAACGATTGCTACCGCAGTTGCCCGTTCCCGCCGAACGTCGATGTCGAAGGCACGCCGTTCGCGCCGCTGCTGCTGGGCCACAACGAAATGCCCGACGACATCACTGGCAGCTTGCCGATGTACGTGCAGATGAGCTACCCCGCCGACGCGCCGGGCGGCTGGTCGATGACGATGAACATCTCGACCTTTCTCCTGCCGCTGTCTGTGACGGCACCCGTGCCCGAACCGGCCACGACGGCCTTGATGGCCGCCGGCCTGCTGGCGCTCGGCTGGTACACGCGCCGGCGGCGCGCCGTGCCTCAAGCCTGCTGAAACTGCATCAGCAAGAGCAGCACCACCAGCACAATCAGCACGGCCCAGGCAATCTTCCACTTCGACCAAGGCCGGTCGCCTTCGACCTCGCCGCTCTGCCCGTTGACGACTATCTGGTACGGTTTGCCGGCAAAGCGGTACGAGCCGATCCAGACCGGCATCAGCAGGTGCTTGAAGCGGATGTCGTCGATCACGGTTTGCTGGCCGTGGATGCGCTGCGCGTCGCCGCCGATGTCGCGCCGGATGGTGGCGTCGATGGCCGGTTGCATGCGCTCGCGCGCTTGACCGAAGCCGGCTTCGAGGCCGGTGCGGTAGACCTCGACGCCGAAACCGGCCAGCACCTCGTCGGCCGGCGGGCGCAGTCGCGACAAGTCCCACTGGTCGAGGACACGCGCTAGATGTGGCGCGATTGACGGCGAGCCGGCGACGAGGATGTCGTCGAAGCCCACCGGCACCGCGCCCGACGCGGGCGACCAGTCGACGACGGCGCGCGTCGTCGCCGCGCCGCCCTGCGCGGTCGCGTTCGGCCGCATCTCCTGCACGCGGCGCTGCGTGCCGCGCTCGCCGCGGTAGGTGGTGATCGTGTTGGCGTCGTAGGTCCACCACGGCAGGTAGATGCCCTTCACGCCATCGGCCTCGCGTACCGTGGCCTTGAGCGCGTTCGGGGCGAACCAGCGGCTGCCGACCCATTGCGCGAACACACGCTGCGCGGCCGTCTTGTCGAGCGCGAACGGCAGCACCGCCTGCGCACGGATCAGGCGCTGCACATGGACCTGCTCGACGAGCAAGGGCGACGCACAAAAGGCGCAGCGGTCGCCGACGACGTGGCCTTCGAAGTGCGTCTGCGCGCCGCACGAGGGGCAATCGACGACACGCGCTTCGAGGCTCGGCTCGCGCGCGGCCAGGCGACGCAGCGCCTCGAGATAGTCCTGCTCGCGTAGCGCCTCGGCCTGTGCATCGGCGGTGGGCGCCGGTAACACGCGCACTTGGCCGCAGGCGGTGCAGGCCAGCGCCGAGCGCGCCGGATCGAAGGCCATCGCCGCGCCGCAGGTGGGACAGGTGAAGTCGCGGCGGTGGGCAACGGCGTCGGGCATGGACGCCAGTGTGCCCGGCTTGATCCTGCTCAAGGTTCGGCAAGATGCCTCGCCAGCGCTGCCACGCCGCAGCGGTAGGATGTGTCCTGGCACTTCGGGAGCGAGCGATGCGTCAAGTGATGCGGCGTTGGGCGGGGCGGACCTGTGCCGCGGCGGTGGCCTGTGCGGCGAGCTTGGCGCCACTGCCGGTGTCGGCGCTGGTGACCCTGGAAACGAGCATCCTGAACATCACCTGCGGCATCACCGATGCGGCTGGGATCAGTCAGTCCGGCAACTGCACGAGCCTGTCGTTCGCAGCGTCGATCGATCCGGGCGCGACGGCGTTCCTGCGGGCCACGCTGCACTACCACTACATCGACGACGGTCTGCCGCTGCCGACGCCGATGCAGTTCCAGGTCAACTCGCTCGGCACGAACGGCATCATGACCTTCAACGAGGCTGCGGGTTTGTACGTCAACAGCAACCTGTGCGACAGCCGCTACTGCACGCTGCCACCGCACGTGCGCGCCGAGGGCACACAGTTTCCACCACTGATCCTCGGTCTGAACGATCACCCCGACGACCTCACGGGCAGTCGCAACATGTATGTCCAGGTGAGCTCTCTGGCCGATCTACCCTTCCCGATGAGCTACTCGACGACGTTGTTCCTGAACCCGTTCTCGATAGTCTTCGCCGCCCCAACGCCGCCCGTTCCCGAGCCCGCGACCGTGAGCCTGATGGCTGCCGGCCTGCTTGCGCTGGGCTGGTTCGTGCGCCGACGCAGCAGCGGCTGAGGCCGGCGCAAGGCGGGTGCGTAAGATGCTCGCCGCATGAACATCCTCATCCTCGGCGCCGGCCGTGTCGGCGAAAGTGTTGCCGAGAGCCTGGCCTCGGAGGCCAACGACATCACCATCATCGACACCGATCCGCTGCGTCTGGCGACGTTGCAGGACCGGCTCGACCTGAAAGGCGTCGCCGGCAATGGCATCCAGCCGTCGGTGCTGCGCGAGGCCGGCATCGAAGACGCGGACCTGTTCATCGCCTGCGCGCCGCTGGATGAGACCAACCTCGTCGCCTGCAAGGTGGCGCACTCGATGTTCAACGTGCCGACGACGATCGCGCGCATCCGCAGCCCCGAGTTCCAGGACGATGCGGCGCTGACCACGGCGCGCGAGGGCTTCGCCGTCGATCAGGTGATCTGCCCCGAAGACTCGGTGACGCGCAC
>JANNJX010000042.1:0-3296 GCA_031396005.1 Burkholderiales bacterium | reverse complement strand
GCGGGGCCTTCGGACAGTTTGATGAAGTAGTTGCTGAAGTCCAAACCGCCCACAACCTTGCCGACGATCGGCATGATCAGATCCTTGACGATCGAATCGACGATCTTGCCGAAGGCCGCACCGATGATGACGCCGACCGCCAGGTCGACGACGTTGCCTTTCATCGCGAACTCTTTGAACTCACTCATGAAACCCATGCGCACTCTCCTTCTGGTGTATTAGGAAAACAGCAACGATGCGGGCCTCGCATCGGCGGCGCGCAGTATTGCCCATCAGTTCTTCGCGTCAAGCCCGGTGGGATCCGAGAAATGCGTCCGCTAGAATTCCGGGTTGTCCAGCACTGCGAATCCGACGAGGAAATTCATGAGTCAAGATGCCATCGACCCGAGCCGCCGTGCCTGGGTGGGTATCGCCTGTGGAGCAGGCGTTGTAGGTGTCGGTGCGGCAGCCGTGCCGTTCGTCTCGAGCTTCGCGCCGTCGGAGCGCGCCAAGGCCGCCGGCGCCGCGGTCGAAGTCGATATCAGCGCGCTCAAGGCGGGCGAGATGCAAACGGTCGAGTGGCGCGGCAAGCCGGTCTGGATCCTGAAGCGCACGCCCGAGCAGCTCGAGTCGCTGAAGAAGACCGATGCGCTGGTCGCCGATCCGAAGTCGCTGCGCAAACCCGATGAGCTGACGCCGGAATACGCGCGCAACGAGTACCGCTCGCGCAAGCCCGAATTGCTGGTGGCGGTGGGCATCTGCTCGCACCTCGGCTGCTCGCCGAGCGCCAAGTTGCAGCCCGGCGCGCAACCGTCGTTGCCGGACGACTGGCAGGGCGGCTTCTTCTGCCCTTGTCACGGCTCGATCTTCGACCTGGCCGGCCGCGTCTACAAGAACAAGCCCGCCCCCGACAACCTCGAGGTTCCGCCGTACATGTTCCTCACCGACAGCAAGCTGCTGATCGGCGAGGACAAGAAGGCGTGAGCAGCAGTACCCGAGTTCATTGAGGCAAATCGACGATGGCTGATTTCAAGGAACTGCCGGCCGCCGCGCCGGTGACGGCGCAGGTGACGAACTGGTTCGAGAACCGTTTTCCGACTGCGTTCGAAGCGTACAAGACGCACATGTCGGAGTACTACGCTCCGAAGAACTTCAACTTCTGGTACTTCTTCGGCGCGCTGGCGCTGCTGGTGCTGGTGATCCAGATCGTCACCGGCATCTTTCTGGTGATGCACTACAAGCCCGACGCGAACCTGGCGTTCGCGTCGGTCGAGTACATCATGCGCGACGTACCCGGCGGCTGGCTGATTCGCTACATGCACTCGACGGGCGCCTCAGCGTTTTTCGTCGTCGTCTACCTGCACATGTTCCGCGGCCTGATCTACGGCAGTTACCGCAAGCCGCGCGAGCTGGTCTGGATCTTCGGCGTGGCGATCTTCCTCTGCCTGATGGGCGAGGCCTTCATGGGCTACCTGCTGCCCTGGGGCCAGATGAGCTACTGGGGCGCGCAGGTCATCATCAACCTGTTCGCGGCGATTCCGTTCGTCGGCCCGGATCTGGCGCTGCTGATCCGTGGCGACTACGTGGTCGGCGATGCGACGCTGAACCGCTTTTTCGCCTTTCACGTGGTTGCCATTCCGCTGGTGCTGATCGGTCTGGTCGTGGCGCATCTGCTGGCGCTGCACGACGTGGGTTCGAACAACCCGGACGGCGTCGAGATCAAGGCGAAGAAGGATCCGAAGACCGGCATCCCGCTCGACGGCATCCCGTTCCATCCGTACTACACGGTGCACGACGTGCTCGGCGCCTCAGTGTTCCTGATGATCTTCACCGCGATCGTCTTCTTCGCGCCGGAGATGGGCGGCTACTTCCTCGAGTTCAACAACTTCATCCCGGCCGACCCGCTGAAGACGCCGGCGCACATCGCCCCGGTCTGGTACTTCACGCCCTATTACTCGATGCTGCGCGCCACCACCGACCCGATGGTCAACGTGTTCGCCGGCCTGATCGCTCTGGCGGCGGTGCTGGCCTTCGTCAAGGGCAAGATGTCGTTCGCGGTGAAGGTCGGCGTTGCCGTGGCGGCGCTGGTGGCGATCGTCTTGCTGAAGACCTTCGATGCCAAGTTCTGGGGCGTCGTCGCCATGGGCGCTGCAGTGATGATCCTGTTCGTGCTGCCCTGGCTCGACCACAGCCCGGTCAAGTCGATCCGCTACCGGCCGGGCTGGCACAAGGCTGTGTATGGCGTCTTCATCGCCGTCTTCTTCATCCTCGGCTGGCTCGGCATCGAGCCGGTCTCCGACGGCAAGACCTTGATGGCGCAGATCGGCACGGTGTATTACTTCGGCTTCTTCCTGCTGATGCCGTGGTGGAGCCGCCTGGGCGAGTTCAAGCCCGTGCCCGACCGCGTGGTCTTCAACGCCCATTGATGTGATGACGATGAGCAACAACAGCACCATCAAGCGCCTGCTGGCCGGCCTGCTGCTGGCCGTTGCGGGCATCGCCCACGCCGCCGTCGGCAGCGTGGCCTGGGACCGCTTCCCGACCGACAAGCTGGCCGACCAGCCGTCGCTGCAAAACGGCGCCAAGCTGTTCGTCAATTACTGCCTGAACTGCCACGCCGCGTCGTACATGCGCTTTAACCGCATGCAGGACATCGGCCTGACGCCCGAGCAGATCAAGAACAACCTGCTGTTCACGACCGACAAGGTCGGCGAGACGATGAAGGTGTCGATGGACGCCAAGAGCGCCAAGGACTGGTTCGGTGTCATCCCGCCGGACTTGTCGGTCATAGCGCGCTCGCGCTCGGCCGCCGGCCAGGGCAGCGGCGCCGACTACCTCTACACCTACCTGCGCACCTACTATCGCGACGACAGCAAGCCCACCGGCTGGAACAATCTGGCTTATCCCAACTCGGCCATGCCGCATGTGCTGTGGGAGCTGCAAGGCGAGCGCAAGCCGATCTTCGAGAAGCGGATGGACCACGGCCAGGAAGCCGAGGTCTTCACCGGCAAATGGGAAGTCGTCAAAGCCGGCACGCGCGATCCGCGCGCCTATGACAACGACATCGCCGACCTGGTGGCCTTCATGCAGTGGATGGGCGAGCCGGTGCAGAAGTCACGCGTGCAGATCGGCGTCTGGGTGCTGTTGTTCCTGGCCGTGTTCACCGTCATCGCCTGGTTCCTGAATGCCGCCTACTGGAAGAACATCAAGTAGCAAGAGCAAGGGCCACCCGGCCAGCGGGCGCAGCGGCTGCTTCGCATCCGCTGCGCCTCGTGTTTTGTAGACTCACCGAAACCGATAAGACAGGAGCCCGCCAC
>JANNJX010000800.1:0-2302 GCA_031396005.1 Burkholderiales bacterium | reverse complement strand
TCGACCCTTGAGCGACAGTGGGTGCGCCGAGTTCGACGCCCGGGAGGAGACGCTCACCGCCAAGCTGGCGCCAACGGCAGCCCACCAGATCCGCGCCGGCGAAAGTGCACCCCGGACCGCCAGCCCGGGCCTGGCGTCCTGCCGCTGGCGTTCCGCCTAGGTTCTTTGATCTGGGCAATCAGCACGATGTCGACGGTCGACCGTCTGCCAAACCCGAAACCGCGCCGCGGTGATCGCCTTAAGAGATCAACCTACCCGGTCGCGCATAGCGCGGCACGAACAGCAGTCAACTGCTCACGCTGCGGCGCGCCGAGGCAAGACCCAGCTTGGTCGCGCGAAGTGGCATGTATAGCCGCCGCGGTGTCGCTCCAGGTAGTCCTGGTGTTCCTGTTCGGCCTGCCAGAACTTACCGACCGGCTCAACTTCCGTCACCACCTTGCCCGGCCACAGGCCAGAGGCTTCGACGTCCTTGATCGTGTCGATCGCTTCAAGACGCTGCGCTTCGGACGCGAAGTAGATCGCGGATCGGTAGGACAGGCCGCGGTCGTTGCCCTGCCGATTCGACGTGGTCGGGTCATGGATCTGGAAGAAGAATTCAAGCAAGCGCCGGTAGCTCATCACCGCTGGATCGAACATGATCTCGATCCCTTCGGCATGCGTGCCGTGATTCCGATATGTCGCATTCGGCACATCGCCACCGGTGTAGCCCACCCGCGTCGACGCCACGCCGGGCATCTTCCGAATCAGATCCTGCATGCCCCAGAAGCAGCCCCCAGCAAGAGCCGCACGTTCGGTGGTCATCTCAACGCTCCTCAACCTGGTTCAGGAAGTCGCCATAGCCCTCGGCTTGCATGTCGTCGCGATGCACGAAACGCAGCGAGGCCGAATTGATGCAGTAGCGCAGCCCACCGCGGTCGCGCGGGCCGTCGGGGAAGACATGCCCGAGGTGGCTATCGCCGTGGACCGAGCGCACCTCGGTGCGCACCATGCCGTGGCTGACATCGCGCAGTTCATTGACATGCGCAGGCACGATCGGCTTGGTGAAACTCGGCCAGCCGCAGCCCGACTCGAACTTGTCGGTCGACGCGAACAAGGGCTCACCGGACACGATGTCGACATAGACGCCCGGCTCGTGGTTGTCGAGGTACTCGCCCGTTCCGGCGGGCTCGGTGCCGCTGCGCTGCGTGACCTGGTACTGCTCGGGCGTCAGCGCGGCGATCGCTTCAGGGGACTTGGTGTAGCTGTGCATGGATTGCGGCTCCTTGGCTGAGGCCAATTCAAGTGGTCCGACAGTGTGGCAATTCAACCGGACCCCATTGGTAGTCCTGCGTGATCAAAGCTTACGGTGGCGAGTCAGGTGGCACTGGGCAGGCACGGTGAAAGTCCATGACTGCACCAGTGGATCGGCGCCGACACACCTGCATCAATCCGACGCCGCTTGCGCGCTGCTGGCGGCGGCGCGGGCGGGCAAGACCTGGTACGCCACCGACGGCCACGCCGCTTCCTTCGAGGAATTCATGAATGACTTTGCGCACCGCATCGGGCGTGCACGGCTGCTGCACCTGCCGTTGCTTTCGCGCCGGCTGGCCCGGGCCATCATTCGCACCGAGCACACGCAGCAGACCGCGTTGGCGATGCCGCCGCCGGCCCCGTCGCCGCGGGTGCCGGGATGGCGACCGCGTTTCGCCGATTACGTCGCCGTGCTCGAACAGGTCATCGATGCTTGGCGTGACGAAGGCACCACCGACCTGGCACCGCGTTGACCGGCGCGCAGCCTGCGCCGTCGTCTCGATGTTCGGGCTCAGGCCGTCGCCGCAGCCGGCATGCGCCACCGAACAAGATCATCGCTGACAAACCCACAACCGGTTCAGCTATCCAAGGACGGACTTGATCGCGCCGCTTGACGTGGCCACGATGCGAACCTATCTTTGTCCAGATCACTGCGTGGATCCCATCCAGTCGATCGAGCCTAAAGTTGAAACGAAACGGGGACCATGATGCGCAGATTCAGCTTGACCATCGCTGCAGCCGCCATCGTCAGCGGTGTGTTTTCTTCGGTGAGCATCGCGCAGCCGCCCAGTCCGCAAGACGCCGATCCGCAGACGCGCAACGTCCACGAAATGGGTCACGAGCTGCGTGTCGCGAGCTTCGCAGCGCCGGAGGGGCAGCGGCGCATCAGCAGCGACCTCGCTTTCCAGGGCAAATTGGCCTACCAGGGGACGTACGACGGCTTTCGCGTCATCAACATCGCTGCGCCGGGCAACCCGAAGCTGGTCTCCGAAGTCGTGTGCAACGGCGACCA
>JANNJX010000763.1:0-4824 GCA_031396005.1 Burkholderiales bacterium | reverse complement strand
CGGCTGGCTGCGCAGCCGTTACGGCACGCAAGGACTGCTGGCCGGCAGCGCGCTGGCCGCACTGGCCGACGCGCACGCACCGATCGCTGCCGCCTTCGGCCTGCACGCACAAGGCACCGTCGTCGCGCGTGCGGCACTGACGGCCGTGCTCGTCGCCGTCGGCGTCAACAGTGCGAGCCGCAGCGTGGTCGCCTTCGCCGCGGGGGGTGCGGCGTACGGCCTGCGCGTCAGCGCCGCGTTGGTGGCTTCGTGGATTGCGGCCGCAGTCGGCTTGTGGGCGGGTACGCGATTCGTGACACTGGCTGCATGAACAACGCGAACAACGGCGCGGCGCCGTCGCCGGCGACGCTGGTGCTCGCCACCTGCAACACGCTCAACCTGGCCTTGCCAGGCCGTGCGTTCTACCCCAACCAGGAGCCCTTCGCCGCCGACGAGTACCAGCGCAAGGTCGAGTGGCTGGGCTCGATGATTCGCCGGCTCAATGCCGACGTGATGGCATTCCAGGAGATCTGGGACGAGGCCGCGCTGCGCGAGGCGGTCGGGGCGAGCGGCCTGCGCTACCCGCAGGTCAGCGCGCCCGGCGCCGAGCAAGGCGCCATGGGCACACCGCGCGTGGCGCTGGTGACGCGCTGGCCCGTCGTCGCCGTTCAATCGCACCGCGAGTTCGACCCGCGGCAGGTGGTCGCCGTGCCCGAACTCGGCGAGCACCGCGCGTTCGAGCGTCCGATCCTGGAGGCGCTGCTCGAGATGCCTGGCGGCCGCGGCACGATGCGCGTGCTCGTCGCGCACTTGAAGAGCAAGCGGCCGAAGTTCTTGCAGAACGAAGCCGGCGAAGTGATCGAAGACCGCGAAGACCCGGCCGTGATCGCGCGCGCCACCCTGCGCTCGCTGGTGATGCGCGCCGCAGAGTGCGCGGCCCTGCGCCTCATCGTGCACGCGCGCCTGACCGGCACGCGCGAGCCGCTGGTGCTGATGGGCGACCTGAACGACAGCCCGCATGCGGTGACGACGCAGATGGTGGCCGCCACGCAGGCCGTGGCCTACGACCGCGGTGCGCGCGACAGCGCGCTCTTTCACGCCCCCGACGTGCAGAGCGACGCTGCGATCCGCTGCGACGTGGCGTACTCGCACATCCACCAGGGCTGGCCCGACGTGCTCGACCAGATCTGGGTCTCGGAAGAGTTCGTCGCCGCCAGCCGCTTCGCCATCGGCGACGTGCGCCGCGTCGAGTACTTCAACGACCACCTGCACGAAGGCCGCAACCGCGTGCGCTCGGACCACGGCCTCGTGCGCGCGCTCGTCCTTCTGCGCTGAGCGAGACGCTTGCACTTTGTAGTGCCTGCTCACAACAAGGTCGGCCGAGCCGGCCTAGTCTCGAACATGGACTCAAACGAAGGCGCTGCATGAAGCAGGTCCCGCTGGCCACGCGCTGGGAAGGGGCTGACTTGGTGGTGCTGCGCCATCAAGAAGTCGCCGACCGCATCGCCGCCGCCGACATCCGCCGCGTGTTTTTGGTCTGCCGCGGCGGCGACACGCCGGCCGATCTCAACTTCGCCGTCATTGAAACCGCGAGCGAGCATGTGCTGCTGCCGGCCGACAGCGGCATTGCGGGGCGTGTGTATTTCGAGCGCCAGCCCTACTGGACCCAACGCGCCTGCATCTACTGGGTGACGGGCCGGCATGCGCCGCTGCCGCGCCACCTCTGCCCCGGCATCTGGCTGTTGCGCCGCCACAGCCCGGCGTATCTGCGGCTGCCCATCGCCGAGTTGGCGTCGCTGATCGAGCAGTGGCCTGTCGAAGGGCCACAGACCTGGGAGCAGCGCAAGTGGTCGCAGATCGCCACGAAGCGCCACCTCGCAGCGCTGGCCCGAAACATCGTGCCCGGCGTGTCCTGAACCGACAACAAAAAACCCGGCCGGGGCCGGGTTCGCGTGAGAGCCGAAGGCCTCAAGCCTTCTTCTCTTCTTTCTTCAAGGCCTTGGCCTTGGCCTTCTTCGTGGCCTTCTTGTCAGCCTTGGCTGCAGCCATCGGCTTGGCATCGGCCTTCATTTCGGCCTTGGCAGCCGGGGCAGCGGGAGTGGCCGGCGTCGCAGCGACGGCGGCAGCGACGGGCTTGGCGGCCGGGGCGGCAGCCGGCGCGGCGGTTTGGGCGGATGCGGCAGCGGCGAAGGCCAATGCGGCCAGGGCGGTCAGAAGCTGGTTCATGTGGTTTCGATCGAAGGGTGGACCGAGCGGAATTGCTCGCAGGTTCAACGAATAAGTTCCCAGCGCGGTGACCCGCGTTTACCCTGGTTTGCTACTTGAATTCACGCTCTCGCAGCCACTTCGTCGCCACCCATTTTTCACCGGCGATCACCGGCGCTCCGCCGTGCAGGGTCTTCGTGCTCGGATGCGGCCGGTCGTAGCTGAAGAAAACGGCGTTGCCCTTGAGCGGACCGACCTCGACGCCGACGTCCGGAAACGTCGTGCCGCCGCCCTTCTCCGGGCTGTTGAGGTACATCACGATCGAGGCCACGCGCTGGCCGCCGCGGGCGACGATCGGCACCGTGCCTGATTTGGCCGGATCGAAATAATCGTGGTGCGGCTGGTACTCGGCGCCGGGCAGGTAGTGCAGCACCTGCAAGCCCTCACCGTTGATCACCGGCCAGCGCAGCAGCTTGGCCAGCCGCGCCTCGACGCGCTTGCAGACCTCGTTCTCGCCGCGCTCGAAGAACATGCCGCGGCTGGTGCGCGCGGCGTGGACCTCGCTGCCGCCGGTGTCCATCTGCACCGTCTCCGAGCGCGCCAGCCGCGGCTTGGCGGCGGCGATGATGGCGTCGCATTCGTCGTCGGCGAGCAGGCCGCCGAAGACGATGACACGCGGCTGCTTCATCGCCATCACGATCTGCACCTGCCGGTCGCCGCCGTCGACCCACACCGGCGACTCGACGACGTCGGCGTCGGGCACCGGCACGGCCGGCGGCAACGCCACCACCGGCTCTGGCTGCTGCTTGGCCTGGTGATCGGCGAGGAAGCCCTGCAGCGTCTCTTCCATCGCCGCGATGGCCACGTCCTCGTTCCAGCCGCTGGCGCGCATCGACTGCAGCACCACCTCGGGCGCGTGGCCGGCCTGGGCCTGGGCGATGATCCACTGACGGAGTTCGGGGGTGACCGGTTGCTGCACTTGCATGACGCAATTTTGCTATGCCTGCGGCACAGTAGCGACCCGGTTCTTGCAGTTGTCGCCAGCGGACACAACTGCGTGTCTTGCCATCCGCCTGCCCATGCTCGACAGCCCATGAAAACTGCCGTTCCCCGCCTGCGCGCCGCCGCCCTGATCGCCGCCGCCGCGCTTACCTCGCTTGCGCCCGCCAGCGCACGCACCGAAACCCCCGCCGCCGCGCCGCGCGCGGTCGCCCCACGCGGCCCGCTCGGCGCCGACGAGCAGGCGAACATCGAACTCTTCCGCCGCGTCTCGCCGTCGGTCGTGCACATCACCACGCTGGCCACGCAACGCGACATGTTCAGCATGAACGTGATGCAGGTGCCGCGCGGCACCGGCACCGGCTTCGTCTGGGACGCGCAGGGCCACATCGTCACCAACTTCCACGTCATCCAGGGCGGCAGCGGCGCGCGCGTGACGATGGCCGACCAGACGAGCTTCCAAGCCAAGCTCGTCGGCGCTTTCCCCGACCGCGATCTCGCGGTGCTGAAGATCGAGGCGCCGGCCGACAAGCTGCCGCCGATCGCCGTCGGCACGAGCCGCGATCTGCAAGTCGGCCAGCGTGTCTATGCGATCGGCAACCCGTTCGGCCTCGACCAGACGCTCACACTCGGCGTCGTCAGCGCGTTGAATCGCGAGATCGAATCGTTCAACGGCCGCACCATCCGCGGCGTCGTGCAGACCGACGCCGCCATCAACCCGGGCAACTCCGGCGGCCCGCTGCTCGACTCTGCAGGCCGGCTGATCGGTGTCAACACACAGATCGCCAGCCCGAGCGGCGCCAGCGCGGGCATCGGCTTTGCGATCCCGGTCGATGAAGTCAACCGCATCGTGCCGCGCGTGATTCGCGACGGCCGCTTCGTGCGGCCCGCGCTCGGCGTCACGGCCGGCGCGCCGAACCTCACGCGTGCGCTCAACCTGCCGCGCGGCGTGGCCGTGGTCCAGGTCGGCAACGGCAGCCCGGCGGCCAAGGCCGGGCTGCAAGCCTTCCGCCGCGAGCGCAACGGCGACATCGTGCCAGGCGACGTCATCACCGCGATCGACAACGAGCCGGTCGCCGACCTCGACGGCATGCTGGCGCAACTCGAACGGCGGTCGCCCGGCGACAGCGTGACGTTGACGGTGTGGCGCGCGGGGCAGACGCGCAAGCAGACGGTGCTGCTGGCGGCTGGGGAGTGAAAGCAGCTCAATGGCGATACCCGTGCACCTCACCACCTTTCTGGAACGCCTTCGCCAAGTCGATCGGCGGCGTGGACGAAGCGCGCTTTTATGAAGCGTTCTTCTTCGGCGACAACGAGGAACTGGCGAAAGAGTTGAGCGAGCTGGTCCTGCGCGGCACAAAGCGCGCAACGGCAGGTTCAGTCTGGTCCTTCGAAGCAAAAGGCAAGCAGCTCCCAGTGCCAGGCGACCTCAGCATCGTCACCAGCTGGTCAGGCCAGCCGCTGTGCATCATCGAGACCCAAGCGGTTGCGATCGTGCCTTTCAGTGAGGTCAGCGCCGAGTTCGCGGCCACTGAAGGCGAAGGGGACGGTTCTTTGTCGTTCTGGCAAGAAGCACACAGACAGTACTTCACGCGAGAGTGCGCCAAAGCAGGCGTCGAGTTCTCCGAGAGCATGCTCATC
>JANNJX010000713.1:0-2738 GCA_031396005.1 Burkholderiales bacterium | reverse complement strand
CTACGCCGATGAAGACGGCGCCGAGCGCACGGTGACGATCAAGGGCATCGACGAGGCCGACAACCTGGCCGGCGAGGTGAGCTGGATTTCGCCGATCGCGCGCGCGCTGCTGAAGGCGCGCGAGGGCGACGAGGTGACGCTGGTCACGCCGATGGGGCTGCAGCGCATCGAGGTGATCTGCGTCACCTACCCCGGGAAATGACTGCCCCAGAACGCCTTGCGGCGTCGTCCCCCGAGGGGAGTTCGGGGCGCTTGGGAGCGGCCCGGCGCTAACCCCTCAACAAATTCGCCAGCTCGACCGCCGACTTGACGTTCATCTTGTCGAAGACGCGCGCGCGGTGCACTTCGACCGTACGCACGCTGATGCCCAGGGCATCGGCGACGAGCTTGTTCGGTTTGCCTTCAACGACCAGTTGCATCACCTCGCGTTCGCGCTCGGTGAGCTCGGACAGCCACTGCGCGACTTTCGATGTCGAGCGGGCGGACTCGAGGTGCTCATGGCTGACGGCCAACGCCTGCAAGACGCGATCGACCAGCGCGTTGTCGGAGAACGGCTTCTCGACGAAGTCGAAGGCGCCGCGCTTGACCGCGGCCACCGCGGTCGGCACGTCGCCGTGGCCGGTCAGAAAGATCACCGGCAGCGCACGGGTCAAGCCGCGCTCGACCAGTTGGTCGAACAGCGCCAGGCCGCTCATGCCGGGCATGCGCACGTCGAGCAGCAGGCACGACGGCGCCGTCGGCCACGGGTGGGGGCGGCGCGCGTCGAGCAGCGCGACGAAGGCCTCGGCACTGGCAAAACCTTCCGACAACAGGCGCCGCGAGCGCAGCAGCCAGGCCAGCGCGTCGCGCAGCACCTCTTCGTCGTCGACGAGGTAGACCATCGGCAGGCCGAGCGGGGCGTTCATCACAACAGTATCGTCCGGCCAGCGCGGCGCTCCCAAGCGGCCGGCGCTCCCCTCGGGGGGCGCGAGTGTAGCGAGCTTGGGGCTGTCATCTACGCGGCGCGCAGCGTGAAGACAAATCGCGTTCCCGACGCGCCGGTGCTGTAGTCGAGCGCGCCGCCATGCTGCTCGACCACCGTGCGGCACAGCGACAGGCCCAAACCCATGCCCTCGCTGCGCGTGGTGAAGAACGGCGTGAACAGGCGCTGCGCGACGTCGGGCGCGATGCCCGGGCCGGCGTCGGCGACGGTGAACTCGATCCACTGCGCGTTGATCACGCGCACGGCGATCTGCAAGACGCGCTTGTCCAGCGGCGTCGTCTGCGACTCCATCGCCTGGATGCCGTTGCGCGTGAGATTGAGCAGCACCTGCTCGACCATCGTGCGGTCGGCGAGCACGCGCGGCGGCGGCTGCGGCGCCTGCACGTCGATGCGTGTGCCGCTCTTGCGCGCCTGCAGGCGTACGAGCGGCAGCACGGCGTCGATCAGCGCCGAGGCGCTGACGGCTTCGCGCGTTTGCTCGCGGCGGCGCACGAAGTCGTGCACGCTCTTGATCGTGCGGCCGGCGCGGTCGGCCTGCTCGGCGATTCGCACCAAGGCCTGGCGCAGCATGGCCTTGTCCTGCTCGTTCGGCGCCTGCTTGCGCATGTCGCGGTCGGCCTCGTCCGGCGTTTCGAGCAGGTTGAGCGAGCCGCTGGCGTAACTCGCGATCGCCGCCAGCGGCTGGTTCAACTCGTGGCTGAGCAGCGACGCCATCTCGCCGACGGTAGCCAAGCGCGCCGTGGCCTGCAGCCGCTCCTGCTGCTGACGCGACACGTCTTCGATGCGCCGCTGCTCCGACAAGTCGACCGCAGCGCTCATCCAGCCGGTCTGCTTGCCGACGCTGTTGACCAGCGGCGCTTCGTAGATCACCACCGGAAAGCGCTCGCCGTTCTTGCGCACGAACACCGTCTCGCGCCCGGTCAGCGATTCGGCGCCGACGGTGCCGCCGAGCAGGCGCTTCCTGTACTCGTCGGCGCGCTCGGGCGGCCAGTACGGCGGCGTGGCGGCCGCCATCAGCTCGGCGGCGCCATAGCCGACCATGCGGCAGAACGACGGATTGACGTAAGTGATGCGGCCGTCGAGCGCACGCGCGCGCAGGCCGGTGACGAGCGAGTCTTCCATCGCCTTGCGAAAGGCCAGCGATTCGGCCAAGCGCTCCTCGGCCGCGGCGCGGCGGCCGACGTCGCGGGCCAGCAGCGCCACCAGCACCATCAGCGCGATCGACAGGCTGACCACCAGCGCGACACTGAGGTTGGGGATCAGGTCCGGCCGGCCTTGGCGGCTGTCGGCGCGCAGCAGCAGGTTGGCGCCGAGCAGATCGACCACGCGCTCGGCGCGGTAGATGCCGGCGCCGCGCACCGTGCCGGCGCGGGCCAGCCGAGCGCCGTCGCCTTCGACGAAGGACAGCTCGTGGTCGCGCGAAGCGTCGGCGCTGCCGGCGGCGTCGAGCAGCGCGGCCAGCGAGAAGCTGGCGACGACGCTGCTGCCGTCCGGGGCGCTTTGCGGCAGGCACAGGTCCATCAACTCGAGGCCGGCGCCGCTGGCCAGCGGCGAGTAGTAGCTGCGCGAGAACTCGGGCGTGCCGGTGCGGCGGGCGCCGGCGCAGGCGGTCTGTGCGTCCAGGCTCTGCTCGCCGCGCGGGATCGACTCGAACAGCGAAGCGACGTGCGGCGCCTGCACCGCATCGACGATCGCAAACGCGGCGTCGCGGCGCTCCAGGCGCACCAGCTCGCGCCGCCCGCGCAGCAGCTCGGCC
>JANNJX010000668.1:0-1894 GCA_031396005.1 Burkholderiales bacterium | reverse complement strand
GCAGCGAATTGCAGTTGTCGTACACCGCGATCAGCGCCTGCAGCGTCGTGCGGATGTCGTTGAAGGCAATCTCCTGCGCGTGCAATGAACGGCCGCTGGTCTGGATGTGGTACTTCAACTTCTGGCTGCGCTCGTTGGCGCTGTAGCGGTCGCGCATCGCGGTGGCCCAGATGCGGCGCGCCACGCGGCCCATCACGGTGTACTCCGGGTCCATGCCATTGGAGAAGAAGAACGAAAGGTTCGGCGCGAAGTCGTCGACGTGCATGCCGCGCGCCAAGTACGCCTCGACGAACGTGAAGCCGTTGGACAGCGTGAACGCGAGCTGGCTGATCGGGTTCGCGCCGGCCTCGGCGATGTGATAGCCGCTGATGCTCACCGAGTAGAAGTTGCGCACGTCGTGATGGACAAAATACTCGGCGATGTCGCCCATCACCTTCAAGCTGAACTCGGTCGAGAAGATGCAGGTGTTCTGGCCCTGGTCTTCTTTCAGGATGTCGGCCTGCACCGTGCCGCGCACATTGGCCAGCGTCCATTCGCGGATCTTGGCGGCTTCGGTGTCGGTGGGTTCGCGTTGGTTGTCGGCGCGGAACTTGTCGAGGTTCTGGTCGACCGCGGTGTTCATGAACATCGCCAGGATCGTCGGCGCGGGGCCGTTGATCGTCATGCTCACGCTCGTGCTCGGGTTCGTCAGATCGAAGCCGCTGTAGAGCACCTTCAAGTCGTCGAGCGTGGCGATGGAAACACCGCTGTTGCCGACCTTGCCGTAGATGTCGGGGCGCGGGTCGGGGTCGGCGCCGTAGAGCGTGACCGAGTCGAAGGCGGTGGACAGGCGCTTGGCCGGCAGGCCTTCGCTGACGACCTTGAAGCGGCGGTTGGTGCGGAACGCATCGCCCTCACCGGCGAACATGCGCGTCGGGTCTTCGCCTTCGCGCTTGAAGGCGAAGACGCCGGACGTGTACGGGAACGAACCCGGCACGTTGTCGAGCAGCAGCCACTTCAGCAGCTCGCCGTGGTCTTCATAGGCCGGCAAGACGACCTTGCGCACCTTGTTGCCCGACAGCGTGGTGTGCGTCAGCGCGGTGCGGATTTCCTTGTCGCGAATCTTGACGACGTACTCGTCGCCGGCATAGGCGCGCTGCATGTCGGGCCACATTGCCAGCAGCTTTTTGGCCCGTGCGTCGAGACGGGCCTCGCGCTCCTCGGCCAGCGAGATCGCCGCTTCCGCAGCGCGCGGTTTGTCCGGCTTGCCCACGGTCAGCATGCGCGCTGCCTCGCGCAGTTGCTGAATCTCGCGCGCCAGCACCGCTTGTTCGCGCGCGCGGCGCTTGTAGCCGCGCACGGTGTCAGCAATGTCGGCGAGGTAACGCACGCGTGACGGCGGCACGATCGGTACCCGGTGCGTGCTGAGGCGCGTGCTCACCGCCGGCAGGCGCCCCGATTTGAGCGCCAGTCCCTTGTCGATCAATCGCGCCTTGATCGCCTGGTACAGCGCGGTCACGCCATCGTCGTTGAAGCGGCTGGCCATCGTGCCGAAGACCGGCATCTCGTCGGGCATCTGCTTCCAGGCCTCGCGGTTGCGCTGCACTTGTTTGGCCACATCGCGCTGCGCGTCGGCGGCGCCCTTGCGGTCGAACTTGTTGATCGCGACGAACTCTGCGAAGTCGAGCATGTCGATTTTTTCGAGCTGGCTGGCGGCACCGTATTCGGGCGTCATCACGTACAGCGGGATGTCCACGTGCGGCACGATCGCCGCGTCGCCCTGGCCGATGCCGCTGGTCTCGACGATCACCAGATCGAAGCCTGCGCACTTGCAGGCCGCCAGCACGTCCGGCAAGGCTGCGCTGATTTCGCTGCCCGCCTCGCGCGTGGCCAGGCTGCGCATGAAGACGCGCGG
>JANNJX010000612.1:0-1769 GCA_031396005.1 Burkholderiales bacterium | reverse complement strand
GATATTAGCGGCAATGCCCTTTGAAATCAATTGCTTATGCCGCCGCTCGGCACGCTGGGCAGCACTCGCGGTGAGGAAGACCTTGAGCGGCGCGTCGAAGAAGACCACGGTGCCCATGTCGCGGCCGTCGGCCACCAGGCCCGGCGCGCGGCGGAACGACAGTTGCAGCTCGTGCAGCGCGCGGCGCACGGCTGGCAGGGCGGAGACGCGCGAGGCGGCCACGCCGACGGCTTCTTCGCGCAACGCGTCGGTGACTTCTTCTTTGCCCAAGCGGATACGGCCGGGCTTGAAGGACAGCGGCAGCTTGGCGGCGATGGTGGCGATGGCGGCTTCGTCGAGCGGCTCGGCATCGAGCAGGCCGGCACGCAGCGCGGCCAGCGCGGCCACGCGGTACAGCGAGCCAGAGTCGAGCAGGCGGTAGCCCAGGCGCTCGGCCACCGCCGCGGCCAGCGTGCCTTTGCCACCGGCGGTAGGGCCGTCGATCGTGATTACCGGCACGTCGTTCGGCTCGGCGGCGGCGACTTTGAACAGCGTCTCGAAATAGTCGGGGAAGGTCTTGGCGACACAGGCCGGGTCGAGGATGCGCACCGCGACGCCGCCGAACGCGGCGAGCGAGGCGCACATCGCCATGCGGTGGTCATCGTAGGTGTGGATTGCGGCGGCGCGCCATTGGTCTGGAGATGTGGGTGGTGTCAAACGCAGCCAGTCCGGCCCCTCTTGTACCGAGGCACCGAGCTTGCGCAGCTCGGTGGCCATCGCGGTCAGGCGGTCGGTTTCCTTGACGCGCCAGCTGGCGATGTTGGCCAGGGTCGTCGGGCCGTCGGCGTACAGCGCCATCACGGCCAGCGTCATCGCCGCGTCGGGGATGTGGTTGCAGTCGAGCGTGATCGCGCGCAGCGGCCACGCGCCGCGTTCGATTTCGACGGCGTTGGGCTCGGTGCGGATCTCGGCGCCCATCGCGCGCGCGGCGTCGATGAACCCGATGTCGCCCTGAATCGAGTCGTGGCCGACGCCTTCGATGCGAATCGGTTTCTTCGTCGCTGCGATCGCGCCGAGCGCGATGAAGTACGACGCCGACGACGCGTCGCCTTCGACATGCACGTCGCCCGGCGAGCGGTAGGCGCTGTTCGCCGGCACGACGAAGCGCTGCCAGCCGTCGCGCTCGATCGAAATGCCGAAGCGCGCCAGCAGCGCCAGTGTGATCTCGACGTAGGGCTTGGAGATCAACTCGCCTTCGACGTCGATCGTGATCGGTTGGTCAACCGACAGCAGCGGCAGCGCGAGCAGCAGCGCGGTCAGGAACTGGCTCGACACATCGCCGCGCACGCCGATCGGCTGCGACAGCGCGAGCGGGCTCGGCCCGCTGACGACCAGCGGCGGGTAGCCCGCCGTGCCGAGATCGTCGATGCGGCAACCGAGTTGGCGCAGCGCATCGGTGAGGTCGCCGATCGGCCGCTCGTGCATGCGCGGCACGCCCGAGAGTTCGAAGCGGCCGCCGTCGCGCGCAGCCAGCAGTGCGAGCGCCGCGGTCAGCGGCCGCATCGCCGTGCCGGCGTTGCCGAGGAAGAGCTTGGCCTCGTGCACCGCCAACTTGCCGCCGAGGCCGCGCACTTCGAGCACGTCGCCGTTTTGCGTGACGCCGCTGCCGAGCGTGCGCAGTGCGTCCAGCATGACGCGCGTGTCGTCGGAGTCGAGCAGGTCGTGAACCCGCGTCACGCCCTCAGCCAGACCCGCCAACAGCAGCACACGGTTGGAGATGCTCTTCGAGC
>JANNJX010000680.1:0-3895 GCA_031396005.1 Burkholderiales bacterium | reverse complement strand
GCCTTCGACGACGCCGAGCCAGAGCGTGGCCGGGCGGCCGATGCGGCACAGAAACTCGCCGGGCTCGGCGTCGGCAACCTGCATGTCGGCGGCAACGCGGCTGCGTTGTTCGGCATCGAGCAGCGTCCACCACGGCACACGTTCGAGCTCGGCCTCGGTCGGCCGGCGCACGCGCTGGCGCAGCGAGATGGCGGGAGTTTGACGCGTTGCTGACAAGGGCGGGGCGGGAATGTCCTGCTCGGGATAGCCCTTGGATTGTCGTCAGAACGACAACATGGCGTCAAACTTGTTCCTAGCATCGCGCTCCAAGTGACCTTCCGTCACAGCGAGGCGCCCTTTGCAAACCACCTTCCCCCGCCTGTTGCAGGAGCACGCGAGAGCGCGGCCCGACGCGCCGGCGCTGCGCGAGAAGGAATACGGCATCTGGCAGACGCTGACGTGGCGGCAACTCGCAGCACTCGTCAAGCAACTCGCCAACGGCCTCGCGGCAGCGGGCTTGAAGCGGGGCCAGCACATCGTCATCATCGGCGAGAACCGGCCGCGGCTGTATGCGTCGATGCTGGCGGCGCAAGCGCTCGGCGCTGTTCCCGTGCCGCTGTACCAGGACGCGGCGGCCACCGAGTTCGTGTTCCCGATCGTCAACGCCGACGTGGCGTTCGCCATCGTCGAAGACCAGGAGCAGGTCGACAAGCTGCTCGAGATTCGCCCGCAATGTTCGGCGCTGGCGCATGTCTGGTTCGACGATCCGCGCGGCCTGCGCAACTACAGCGAGCCGGGGTTGGCGGCGCTCGACACGCTGCTCGACAAGAACGCCGCCGACGTCTTCGACGCCGAGGTCGCCAAGGCCGACCCGCACGACGTGGCGGCGATGTTCTTCACCTCGGGCACCACCGGCAATCCGAAAGGCGTCGTGCACTCGCACTTCACGTTGCTCGACCGCGCGCAGGCCGGCGCAACCTTCGACAAGCTGACGTCAGCCGAAGAAGTGCTCGCGTATCTGCCGCCGGCCTGGATCGGCCAGAACATCTTCTCCTACGCGCAGTGGCTGGCCTGCGGCTACGTCGTCAACTGCCCCGAGAGCGCGGCCACGGCCAGCATCGACCTGAAGGAAGTCGGGCCGACGTACTACTTTGCGCCGCCGCGGGTCTTCGAAGCGCTGCTGACGAGCGTGACGATCCGCATGGAAGACGCGAGTGCGATCAAGAAGGCGCTGTACAAAAAGTTCATGGACACGGCACAGCGCGTCGGGCCGGCGTTGATGGACGGCAGGCCCGTGGGTCTGATGGACAAGCTGGCCTACCGGCTCGGCAACCTCTTCGTCTACGGCCCACTGCGCAACACGCTCGGCTTCTCGCGCGTGCGGGTGGCCTACACCGCAGGCGAGGCGATCGGCCCCGACCTGTTCACCTTCTACCGCTCGATCGGCATCAACCTGAAGCAGCTCTACGGCTCGACGGAAACCGCCGTCTTCGTCTGCCTGCAACCCGACAACGAAGTCAAAGCCGACACCGTCGGCGTGCCGATCGCCGGCGTGCAGATCAAGGTCGACGACAACGGCGAGCTGCTGGTCAAGAGCAACGGGCTGCTCAAGGGCTACTACAAGAACGAGGCGGCGACGCGCGAGGTGCTGACGGCCGACGGCTGGTACCGCACCGGCGACGCCGGCTACCTCGACGCGACGGGCCACCTGAAGATCATCGACCGCGCCAAAGACGTGGGCCGCCTGGCCGACGGCTCGATGTTCGCGCCGAAGTACATCGAGAACAAGCTGAAGTTCTTTCCGTACATCAAGGAAGCGGTGGCCTTCGGCGACAAGCGCGATAAGGCCTGCGCTTTCATCAACATCGACTTCGAAGCCGTCGGCAACTGGGCCGAGCGGCGCAATCTGCCTTACGCCGGCTACACCGACCTGGCCGGCAAGCCCGAAGTGCGCGAACTGATCGCCGATTGTGTGAAGAAGGTCAACGCCGACCTGGCCAGCGACGAGAAACTCGCCGGCGGCCAGATCAGCCGCTTCCTCGTGCTGCACAAGGAGTTGGATGCCGACGACGGCGAGCTGACGCGCACGCGCAAGGTGAGGCGCGGCGCCATCGCCGACAAGTACCAGGTGCTGGTCGATGCGCTGTACAGCGGCAAGACTGAGCAGTTCATCGAGACGGCGATGAAGTTCGAGGACGGGCGCAGCGGCAGCGTCTCGGCGACCTTGCTGATCGTCGATGTGCCGGTGTTGCCCGCGGTGAAGAGGGCGGCATGAACACGATGACCGAGTCCGCAGCGATGACAGCGCCGGCCGTCAAAGGCCGCCGCATCGGCGACGTGATCCTCGAAGTCAAGAACATCAGCCTGGCTTTCGGCGGCGTCAAGGCGCTCACCGACATCAGCTTCGACGTGCGCGAACACGAGGTGCGCGCCATCATCGGGCCGAACGGCGCCGGCAAGAGCTCGATGCTCAACTGCATCAACGGCGTCTATGTGCCGCAGCAGGGCACGATCAGTTTTCGCGGCAAGACGTTCTCGCACATGAACTCGCGTCAGGTGGCCGAGATGGGCGTGGCGCGGACCTTCCAGAACCTGGCGTTGTTCAAGGGCATGAGCGTGCTCGACAACATCATGACAGGGCGCAACCTGCGCATGAAGACCTACCTCTTCCAGCAGGCGATCCGTTGGGGCGCGGCGGAACGCGAAGAGAGCGAACACCGCCTGTCGGTGGAGAGGATCATCGACTTTCTCGAGATCCAGGCCTTTCGCAAGACGCCGGTTGGGCGGCTTCCGTACGGCCTGCAAAAGCGCGTCGATCTCGGCCGCGCGCTGGCGATGGAGCCCAAGGTGCTGCTGCTCGACGAGCCGATGGCCGGCATGAACGTCGAAGAGAAGCAGGACATGTGCCGCTTCGTGCTCGACGTCAACGACGAGTTCGGCACGACGATCGTTCTGATCGAGCACGACATGGGCGTGGTCATGGATATTTCGGACCGCGTCGTCGTGCTCGACTACGGCAAGAAGATCGGCGACGGCACGCCCACTGAAGTGCGCGCCAATCCGGACGTGATCTCGGCCTACCTCGGAACGAGCCACTGACATGGGGTTTTTCATCGAAGCGACGATCGGCGGCCTGATGTCGGGCATGCTTTACAGCCTGGTCGCGCTCGGCTTCGTGCTGATCTTCAAGGCCAGCGGCGTCTTCAACTTCGCGCAGGGCGCGATGGTGCTGTTCGCGGCGCTGGCGATGGCGCGCTTCTCGGAGTGGTTTCCCGCGCTGCTGAAATTCGACAACAAGCTGCTGGCCAACCTGCTGGCTCTGGCCGCGGCGATGGTGCTGATGGTGGCCGTGGCCTGGCTGATCGAACGCCTGGTGCTCGGCAAGCTCGTCAACCAGGAGGGCGTGACGCTGTTGATGGCCACACTCGGCATCGCCTACTTCCTCGACGGCTTCGGCCAGACGATCTTCGGCAGCGACATCTACAAGATCGACATCGGCCTGCCGAAGGATCCGCTGTTCCTGCTCGAGTCGGTGTTCCAGGGCGGCGTGCTCGTCAACAAGGAAGACCTGTTCGCCGCCGGCATCGCTGCCGCGCTCGTGATCGCGCTGTCGCTGTTCTTCCAGTACACCGCCACCGGCCGCGCCTTGCGTGCCGTGGCCGATGATCACCAGGCCGCGCAGTCGATCGGCATTCCGCTGTCGCGCGTCTGGGTCATCGTCTGGAGCGTGGCCGGTTTCACCGCGCTGGTGGCCGGCATCATCTGGGGCAGCAAGCTCGGCGTGCAGTTCTCGCTGTCGCTGCTCGCACTCAAGGCGCTGCCGGTGGTGATCCTCGGCGGCCTGACCTCGGTACCCGGCGCCATCATCGGCGGCCTGATTCTGGGCGTGGGCGAGAAGCTGTCGGAGGTCTTCGTC
>JANNJX010000577.1:0-4391 GCA_031396005.1 Burkholderiales bacterium | reverse complement strand
GCTGCGCAAGTCCGGCGATTCGGTGGGCGCAAAAATCGTCTGCCGGGCGCGCAACCCGCCGCCGGGTTTGGGTGAGCCGCTGTTCGACAAGCTCGACGCCGAAATCGCCTACGCCATGATGGGCATCAACGCCGTCAAGGGCGTCGAGATCGGCGACGGCTTCAAGGTGGTGACGCAACGCGGAAGCGTTCATGGCGACGCGCTGACGCCGCTGGGCTTCGAGTCCAACCATGCCGGCGGCGTGCTCGGCGGCATCAGCACCGGGCAGGATTTGATCGTCACGCTGGCCATCAAACCGACCAGTTCGATCCGCCTGCCGCGGCCTTCGATCAACCGCAACAACGAGCCGACCAGCGTCGAGACGCACGGCCGCCACGACCCCTGCGTCGGCATCCGCGCCGCGCCGATCGCCGAGGCGATGCTGGCACTCGTGGTGATGGACCATGCGTTGCGCCAGCGCGCGCAGTGCGGTGATGTCGAAATCGACGTGCCATCGATTCCGGGGCAGGTCGCCGACAGGATGTCCTGAAGGCGAAACGTCGGGCTTCAGCCGATCGCCCGCTACGCGAGCGCGCCGATCAGGCCGATCGATGTCAGGCAGTAGGCAGCCATCATGGCTGTTCGGCCGCGTGCCGGTGTGAACCACTGCGGCCGCAGGCGTTGGACGTTGCGGTCCACCAGCATGTAGAACATGCCGGCGACCATCCAGGCCAGCAGCACTGCAACGGCGTGCGCGGCGAAGCTGTCACGCCCGCCCAGGCGAGCAGACAGCGCATTGGCTGCGAACAAGCCGATCCAATGCAACAGATACAGCGGGTACGAGATGCCGCCGAGGAACCGGACCAGCGCCGTGTGCGCGCCGGGCTGCGCCAGCGCGAGCACGGTGGCAATGGACATGATCGGATGGCCGATCGGGTAAGGCATGTGGCCCATGACCATCGCGACGAGCAACACCGCGGCCACGGCGAGCAGCACGATGCGGGCGGCGCCACGCTCGTGCCACGCGCCCCACCGCTGCGCCACGCACGCCGCCAACACGCCCAGGCTGATCGCAGCGAAGAAGAACCACGACAGCCACATCACGAACGCGTAGACGAGCAACCAGAACAGAGGTCGACGCCCCCAGGCGCGCGGCAGCAACACGATCAGCAGCGGCGCCACGAGGTAGAACTGCTCCTCGGCGGCGATGCTCCACACCAGGTGCCCAGTGCCTTCCAGCGGCATCTGTGCCGCTGACGGCGCGTACTGCGAAAAGCCGAAAAGGTTGTAGACGAAGGTCAGCTTGTAGAAGATGAACTCGGCCCACCGTGCGTCGATCTTGGCGTGGTCGCGCCACACCGACAGCGCGACGAGCAGACTCAGCATCAGGAAGTACGGGATCCAGATTCGGGTGACACGGTTGAAGAAGAAACGCGGCAGGTCGCGCGATTCGCTTCGCAGCAAGATGCCACCGATCAACCAGCCGCTGAGGGCGAAGAAGATTTGTACGGCGAGGGTGCCGGTCTGGTTCCAGACCGCAAAGCCGGCGTGTTCGACAACCACAGCGGTGGCCAGAACGAATCGCAGCAGGTCCAGGTGAGGGTAGTAACTCTCCTGATGTGTGCTGCCGGATGCCGGTCCCGCAGAGGCGAGACGGCCGGCTGCGGACGGATGCACTGGCAAACTGTTTTCCCTGTGTTGCTCGCTTTGCACGAGCGCTGTGGTTTC
Organism: Burkholderiales bacterium; assembly: GCA_031396005.1. Lineage (GTDB taxonomy): Bacteria > Pseudomonadota > Gammaproteobacteria > Burkholderiales > Burkholderiaceae_C > CADEEN01. The sequence goes on along the minus strand of JANNJX010000577.1, from coordinate 2,684 downwards.
ACGCGTTCCCAGCCGCGATGGCGGCGCAGTGTAGCGGCAGAGCTTGCGAACAGCGCATCGGCGATGCGCGAGTGGCGCATGGACTGCAATCTTGCGCCACTCGAAAGTGTGCGGCGCGCCGAGTTCGCGCGCTGCCGGCGCGCAGGACACGGCTCGTGTCGGGCGCGCGCTTCTTCGGCGACACTAACAAGCCATGAGCAGCCTGCCTTCGCCACACGACGAACCACGCGCTTTCCTGCGCGCGCTCTACGACGCCGCTGTCGCCCGCGCCCAGCCCGCGGTGGTGATGCGCGACTTCCTGCCGACGTCACCGAAAGGTCGAACCGTCGCCATCGGCGGCGGCAAGGCCAGCGGCGCGATGGCGGCGGCGCTCGATGCGCTGTGGCCGGCGGATGCGCCGCTCAGCGGCGTGGTGCTGACGCGCTACGACCATGTGCCGGCGTCTTACCGCGCCCACCCTGGCCGCATCGACCTGCGCGAAGCCGCGCACCCGGTGCCCGACGAGGCCGGGCGCCGCGGCGCGATCGACATGCTGGCCGCCGTGCGTGGCCTCGCCGAGGACGACTTGGTGATCGCGCTGATCTCCGGTGGCGGCTCGGCGCTGTTGTCGGTGCCGGCAGCGGGCCTGACGTTCGAAGACAAGCAGCAGATCAACCGCGACCTGCTGGCCAGCGGCGCGTCGATCGACCAGATGAACTGCGTGCGCAAGCACCTGTCGGCGATCAAGGGCGGCCGGCTCGCCGCCGCCTGTGCGCCGGCGCGGGTGCACACGTTGCTGATCTCCGACGTGCCGGGCGACGTGCCCGATGTCATCGCCAGCGGCCCGACGCTGCCCGACCCGACCACCTGCGCTGAGGCGCTGGCGATCTTGGATCGCTTGCAGATCGCGCTGCCGCCAGCCGCGCGCGCGGGGTTGGGCAGCGGCGCCTACGAGTCGCCGAAGCCGGGCGCTGCGTGCTTTGAGCAGAACACGCTGCAGATGATGGCAACGCCGCAGATGAGCCTCGAGGCGGCGGCGTCGCTGGCGCGGCAGTCCGGCATCGAGGCGCACATCCTGAGCGACGAGATCGAGGGCGAGTCGCGGATCGTCGGCCAGGTGCATGCGGCGCTGGCGCGGCAGGTGGCGCAGCGCAACGCGCCGTTTCGCGCGCCGTGCGTCGTTCTGTCCGGCGGCGAGACCACGGTCACGGTCAAGAGCAAAGGCGGTCGCGGCGGCCGGGCCACCGAGTTCCTGCTCGGCTGCGCGCTGGCGTTGCAGGGGCAGCCCGGCGTGTTCGTGCTGGCCGCCGACACCGACGGCATCGACGGCATCGAAGACAACGCGGGAGCGATCGTCACGCCCAACACCTTGACGCGTGCCGCGGCGCTCGGTCTCTCGGCGCGGGCGCGGCTCGACGCCAACGACGCCTATAACTTTTTCTTGCCCTTGGGCGACCTGGTCGTCACCGGGCCGACGTTCACCAACGTCAACGACTTCCGGGCGCTGTTGATCGTGTGATCGGCGCAGGTCGCCGACGCGTCATGCCGGCCGCCACGAGGTGCTGGCCAGCCCGGGCACGCTGACGCGGCAGACGATGCCGTGCGGCTCGCGCTCGCGCCAGGCGACGTCGCCGCCGAGTTGCTTGACGCGCTTTCTCACGCCGCCCAGGCCCAGGCCATGCGACCAGCCCTGCGGCTGGCGGCCGACGCCGTCGTCGCTGACGGCCAGCGTCAGCGTGCCGCGCTCGAACTGGATCTCGATCTGCAGCAGCGTGGCCTGCGCATGCGCCAGCACGTTGCTGACCAACTCGCGCAGCACGCGTGTCAGCGCCGACCACTGGACGACGCTGAGGTCGAAGTCGTGGTCGCAACTGAACGACCACGTCAGATCGCAGCCGGCGTCGGACATGCGCTGCGTGATGTCGGCCTTCCACTCGGCCACGGCGTGCGTCAACGGGTGATTCGGCGCCGCCAGGCCGCGCGTCAGCGTCTTCAGGTCTTTCAGCGTGTGGCGAACGTAGTCTTCCATCTCCGGCGTCGTCGACTTGTACATCAGCGTCAGCAGGCGCGCACCGATGTCGTCGTGCAAGTCCTGGGCGATGCGCGCGCGTTCTTCCATGCGGCCATGCTCGACGGCCTGGTCGAAGGCGACGGCGCGCGCGATCAGGTCGACCACGCGGTCGGTCAGGCGCGCATCCTCTTCGGTGAACATGCGGCGGCCGCGGTCGGCGAAGTCGAGCACGACGGCGCCGGGCACGGCGCCGTCCGTCTGCCGCAGCTCGGGCACCGGCACGACGAGCTGCGTGCCGTCGCTGAGCACCTGCGAGCGCTGCGTGCGCCGCGCCGCCACGCGCGCTTCGATCGGGTCGAACAGCTCGCGCATCAGCCGGCGCAACTGTTCGGCCGCGCTCTGAGGCTGCAGCTGCACTTCGCGCGCCATGCGGTACACGTGTTCGAACATGCGCTCGGTAGAGATGCGCTTGCGCGTGATCAATTGCGTCAGCAGCCATTGCCGCGCCGCGGCGTACACCGCCAGCGAGATGAACAGCGCCAGCGTCAACGAGGCGAAGCTGCCGAGCGAGAACACGGCGACGAACAGCAGGTCGAGCGCCGTGGCCACGGTGCTGACGCCGGCCACCAGCGAGAACTCGCGCATCAGCTGCTGCGTGCGCGACAGGAAGGGCAGCATCAGCAGCATCACCGAC
>JANNJX010000569.1:0-4213 GCA_031396005.1 Burkholderiales bacterium | reverse complement strand
GGCGCGGGCGTTGAAGGACAGCATGGCCGAACTCGGCGGCGTGCGCGCCGCCGCCCGAGCCTCCTGACCGCCCGTGCTGATCGACAAGCTGCTGCAGCGCATCGACGCGCTGCAGCTCGATCTGCGCGGCCGCACGGTGCTCACCGAGGCGGCCAGTGGCGCCTATGTGGTGACGCCGGTGTTGGCGGCGCTCGCCGGTGCACGGGTGTTCGCATTCACGAAGACGACACGCTACGGTACCGTCGACGAAGTGTTCGCCAACACGCGGCGTCTGATGGAAAGCTGCATCACGCGGACGTTGCACATCGAGTTGATCGACCGGGTCACGCCGGAGGTGATCGCCCAGGCGGACGTCATCACCAACTCCGGCCATTTGCGCCCGCTCGACCGGCAACTGCTGCAGCACGCCAAGGACGGGGCGGTGATTCCGCTGATGTACGAAGCCTGGGAGTGGCGCGACGCCGACATGGACCTGGCTTACGTGCGCCAACGGGGCCTGCGCGTGGGTGCCACCAACGAACGCCATCCCGATGTCGATGTCTTCAGCTACCTCGGCGACATGGCCGTCAAGCAGATCTTCGACGCCGGCATGTGCCTGCGCAACAACCGCTTCGTGCTGGTCTGCAACAACGATTTCGGCCCCTACATCGCCAAGGTGCTGGCCGCGCTGTGCAGCGGCTTGGCAGTCGTGGACAAGGACGAGAACCTCTACAAGTACGACGGCCTGAGCATCGACTGGATCGGCGGCTTTCCGGCGCTGGCGATCCCGCCGGCCTACCGCAACGCCGAGGCTGTCGTCTTCACCGCTTGTCCGTTCGACCGGACATGGATCGGCGCCGACGCGGATATTCCGATCCACAGCCTGAAGGCGGCGTTCGATGACCCCTTCGTCTTGCGCTATGCCGGCGACGTGGCGGAGAAAGAGCTCGAGGCCGCGGCGGTGCGCTTCTTTCCCCCGCACGTCGCCAGCGGTCACATGGGCGTGCTGCCGTCCGCCGTGGGGGTAGACCCGATCATCCGCCTGCAGGCCGGTGGGCTGAAGGCTGCCGAGTGCCTGCTCAGCGGCCGCCACGAGCACCGCGGTGTGTCGGTGCTGGAGTTGATGTAGACCCATGACAAACAATCTGATCGCGATCGGTCGTTCGCGCTACCTGTACGACGCCATCCGCCGGCTCGCAGACAAAGGCTACGCATTCAAGGCGATCGTTACCGACGAGGCGTACGACGAGTACGACGTGAAGCACACCGATTTCGAGCGCCTCGCCGTCGAGCTCGGCTGTGCCTTCTTCATGGCCAAAGACGTCAACACGCCGGCCATTCGCGAGGTCGTCGTGCAGCACCGGGTGCGTGTGGCGATCAGCGCCAACTGGAAGTACACGATCGCGTCGGCCTTTCTCGATCTGTTCGAGTGCGGGGTGCTCAATTTCCACCTCGGCAATTTGCCCGACTACAAGGGCAACGCCACGCCCAACTGGTCGATCGTCAACGGCCTGACGCATATCAACGGCAATATCCACAAGATGGCGGCGGTGCTGGATGCGGGCGATGTCGTCGTCCGCAAGAGCATCCCGATCACGCCGCAGACCTACATCGCTGACCTGATGCACCAGGCCGAGGTCGAGGCGCCGGCGCTGTATGAGCAGGCGGTGACGCGCGTGCTGGCCGACCCGCGGGCATGCGAAGTCGAGGGCACCACGCGCGGCCTGCGCTGCTACCCGCGCTTGCCGGAAGATGGGCTGATCGACTGGCTTCAATCGGCCGAGGCCATCGGCCGTCTGGTGCGTGCGTCGTCGCGGCCGTATCAGGGCGCTTTCAGCTTCCTCAATGGCGAGCGCGTGACCATCTGGCGCGCGGCACCGCTGGTGCCGGCCGATCCGTACCTGGCAGTACCGGGACACGTGATCGAGGTCAATGCCGGCAGCGGTCACGTCACCGTCGCTTGCGGCAGCGGCTTGCTGCAACTGCAGGAGATCGAGCGCAACGCCGAACTGGCGGCGCCGGCCGCGCTGATCCGGAGCATCCGGCTTCGGTTCAAGTAGGGCGCGGACACCCCCGCAGTCCGGGGGGATTGCAGAGCTCAACGCGCGAGATAGGGATGGCTGAAGCTGTGGGCTGAAGCAATATTGACGTCGGAAGACGCAAGTGCAAGGGCTGCGGTGTCGCGGCATGAGGTCGATGCAATGAAAGCTTTGAGTATGTTGATGAGCCGTCGCGAACACGGTGCCTTGGCGCTGCTCCTGTGTCTGCTGGCGGCCGCGTGCGGCGGTGGCGACGCTGCGCAGGCTGGCGCTGCCCCGCCAGCGATGCGCGAGGCCGCCACGGCAGTCGCAGCCCCTGCCCAGGTGGCCAAACGCAAGACGCCGCGCGCGCGCGCATTGCGCGGCGTGACGGCACTGGATGTGGCTCCCGACGGCAGCGTGGCGAGCGCAGGCGCCGACGGCAGCCTGCAGTTCCAGGCCGAGAACACCACCAGTCGCCGCACGATGGCCGACGCCAGCGGTGTCGCCACGACGGCGCTGGCCTTCAGTGCCGACGGCGGGCTCCTCGTCAGCGTCGGCCGCGACAGCGTGGTCAAGGTCTGGAACGTCGCCTCGCGCACTCGGCTGATGACGCTGCAGGGCCACGAGCACCCGATCCGCGCTGTGGCGGTCAGCGCCGACGGCGCCTGGGTCGCCAGCGGCGGCGAGGAAACGCGGGTGATGCTGTGGCACGCCTCTACCGGCAAACTCGCCAAGATCTTGAGCGGCGGAGGGCATTCCAGCTTCGTCAACACGGTTGCCTTCAGCCCTGACGGCCGCCTGCTGGCCTCGGGCGACGCTGCGGGCAAGGTGATCATCTGGAACCTCGTCAATGGCGTGCCGCGGCAGCGGCTCGACGAGCACACGGACGAAGTCAACAGCGTGGCCTTCAGTCCCGACGGGCGTGTGTTGGCCACGGCCGGCGAGGACGGCCGCGTTGTGCTCTGGAGCGCAGACGCAGGTCAGAAGCTGCAAGTGCTGGCGGGTCACCAGGCGGGCGTTCGCGCGCTCGCGTTCAGCCGCGACGGCGAGTGGCTGGCCAGCGCCGGGGAGGAGTCGCGCGTGCTGCTCTGGGACATGGCCACGCGCACTCTGAACAAGACGCTGGCCGCCGACGCGTCGGTCAACACGCTGGTCTTCGACATCCGTCGGCGCAAGGATATTTTGTTGGCAGGCGACGAGAACGGACGCGTGTCGCGCTGGGATGTCGCCCGCGGCGAGCAGCGCTAGCGAGGTGACGATCAAATGAACAACAGCAGAGGTCGGGCGATGTCGCGAGCTGTCGAACTGAGGACCAGGGTGGCCCACTGGGTCTTCGGCCTGCTGGTGCTGTGCAGCATCGCCATCGCCGGTCTGGCGCCGCGCTGGGCCGGCGCCGTGCTCAACCCGCCGCCCGGCGGTCCAATCCTCGTCATCACCTCGCCCACTTCGACCTTCGGCCCCTACTACACCGAGATCCTTCGCAACGAGGGCTTGAACGAGTTTGCAGTCACCGATGTGGGCAGCGTCAGCGCGGCCACACTGGCCGCGTACGACGTGGTGATCCTGGCGCGTGCCACGCTGACACCGACCCAAGTCACGATGTTCACGACCTGGGTCAACGGCGGTGGCAACCTCATTGCGATGGCCCCCGATGGCCAACTGGCGCCGCTGCTCGGCTTGACGACGACCGGCACCAGCTTGGCCAACGGCTACCTGCTGGTCAACACGTCAGCCGCGCCCGGCGCAGGCCTCGTCGGCCAGACGATGCAGTACCACGGCACGGCCGATCGCTACACATTGAACGGCGCCACGAGCGTTGCCACGCTGTACAACAACGCGACCACGGCAACGACCAATCCCGCGGTGACGACGCGCGTCTCGGGCAGTGGCACCGCCTCGGCCTTTACTTACGACTTGGCGACCTCTGTGGTCTACATGCGGCAAGGCAACCCGGCGTGGGCGACTCAGGAGCGTGACGGCTTTGCGCCCATCCGCTCCGACGACAAGTATTTCGGCAACGCCACGGGCGATCCGCAGCCCGACTGGGTGGACCTCAGCAAGGTGGCGATCCCGCAGGCCGACGAGCAACAACGGTTGCTGGCCAACCTGATCCTGCACGTCAATCAGAACAAGAAGCCGCTGCCGCGCTTCTGGTACTTCCCGCACAGCAAGAAGGCCGTCGTCATCATGACCGGCGATGACCATGGCAACGG
>JANNJX010000678.1:0-5673 GCA_031396005.1 Burkholderiales bacterium | reverse complement strand
GCATGCACCTTTGCCAGCGTGGCGCGCACCGCGTCGGCGTCGTCCATCAGCATGCGCTCGGTGATCTCCACTTCGAGCAGGCGGCCGGGCAGGCCGGCGTCGGCCAGCACGCGCTGCACCGTGTCGGCGAAGCCGGCGTCGCGCAGTTGCAGCGACGACAGGTTCACGGCAACCGGCAGCTCGCGCCCGGCGTCCTGCCAGCGCCGCGCGGCACGCGCGGCCTCGCCGAGCACCCACGTGCCGATCGGCACGATCAGCCGCAGCTCCTCGGCCAGCGGGATGAACTGGTCGGGCTCGACCAGGCCGCGCGTCGGGTGCCGCCAGCGGATCAGCGCCTCGCAACCGACGACAACGCCGTCGGCCGCACGCACCTGCGGCTGGTAGTGCAGCACGAACTCGCCGCGCTTGATGGCCTGCGTCAACTGCGTCTCGAGCTCGAGCGCGGCCAGCGCGCGCTGGCTGAACAGCGGGGCGTTCCAGCGGTGCGTGGCGCGGCCCTGGCGCTTGGCCTCGTACATCGCCGCGTCGGCGTGCTTGACGAGATCGGCCGCGTTGCCTGCATGCTGCGGGTACAGCGCGATGCCCACCGACGGCGTGACCGAAATCGGCCGGCCTTCGAGCAACACCGGCTCAGCGAGCGCAGCCAGCAGCTTGGCCGACACGTCTTCGACCTGCGCCTGCTGCAACGCGCCCGGCAGCAAGACGACGAACTCGTCGCCGCCGAAACGCGCCACCAGATCGCTGCTGCGCAGCAACGCGACCAGACGCTGCGCCAGCGTCTGCAGCAGCAGGTCGCCGGCGACATGGCCGAGCGAATCGTTGACGCGCTTGAAATGGTCGAGATCGATGAACAAGAGCGCGCCTTGCTTTTCGTGAGTCAACGCCGGGCCGCTCCCAAGTTGACTCGCTCCCCCTCGGGGGCGGCGGGGGTACGCCCCCGCCCGGGGGCCGTCATTCCTGCTACCCGCCATCTGCTCGGCCAGGCGCTCCATGAAAGCGTGGCGGTTGAGCAGGTTGGTCAGCGGATCGTGGTGCGCCAGGTGGTGAATGTGTGCGCGCTGTGCCAACGCGGCGCGCAGGTCGCGCACGATCACCATGCGCAGCGACTGCGCGCCGCGCTCGGCCATGCGGACGATGAACTCGACCGGAATGCGCGTGCCATTGCGGTGCACCAGCGCGCTCTCGTACGACAGCTCGGTGCCCTTGGCCACCATCTCCATCGCCCGCGGCACCTGATCCGGGGCGATGAAATCGAGCGTCTTGCGGCCCAGCAACTCGGCCAGGCTGTAGCCGACCAGACGCTGCAGCGGCAGGTTTGCATCAGTGATGATGCCGCCCTCGTGGAAGACGATGCCCTCGACGCTGGCGTCCATGAACTTCGACAACCGCTCTTCCGACTGGCGCAGCGCCAGCTCGGCTTCGCGGCGCGGCGTGATGTCGTTGATGAGGACGAAGGCGCCGTCGAGCACGCCGTCGGACGCCATGTGCGGCAGCAACTGCACGTCGAGCCAGCGCGGGCCCTGCGCCGTGTCGAGCTGGCGCTCGTAGCGCGCGCTGCGGTGATGCCGCCGCAGCTCGGTGATGTGCGGCTCGATGACGCGCATCGCCTCGGCGCCGATGATCGATTCGAGCGAGCGGCCGAGGATCGTTTGCTCGTCGAAGCCGAAGGTGCGCGCGTAGCCCGCATTGGCGAACAGGCAGCGGAAGCTGTCCGAGTCGTAGAACGCCATCAGCGCCGGCACGTTGTTGGCCACCAGACGCAACAGGCTGGCGTGTTCGTGGACGAGGGGCTGCGTCGCCGTGAAGGGCTGATTCATGCAGGAAGCTCCAGCACCGACGCTGCAAGGCAAAGATCGTCCCACGCCCGCGCCTTGTCGGTCAGCGTGCGCAGCAGGTAGGCCGGGTGGTAGGTCACGATCACCGGAACGCTGCTGCGCTCGTTGATGCGGTCGCTCGGCGGCCGCTGGTGAATACGGCCGCGCAGCTTGCCGATGGCCTCGTCGCTGCCGAGCAGTGCCTGCGCCGCGAAGCGGCCCATCGCCAGCAGCAGCTTCGGCCGCACGAGCGCGATCTGGCGCTCGAGGTACGGCGCGCAGCGCGCCGTCTCGGTTGCGTCGGGGTTGCGGTTGCGCGGCGGGCGGCACTTCAGCGTGTTGCAGATGAAGACCGACTGCTCGGGCGTGGTGGCGTCGCGCGCCAGACCGATCGCGCGCAGCATGTTGTCGAGCAGCTTGCCCGCCTGGCCGACGAAGGGCTCGCCCTGGCGGTCTTCGTTCTCGCCCGGCGCTTCGCCGACGATCATCAGCCGCGCGCGCTCATGGCCGACGCCGAAGACGGTCTGCGTGCGCGACTCGCAGAGCGCGCAGGCGCGGCATTGGCTGACGGTCGCACGCAGCGCCGGCCAGTCGAGCGTGGCGATGTCGGCGCTCGACTCGTGCAGCGCAACAACCCGGTCGCTCTCAGGTATCGAAGGATCAGGGTGACCGGTGGGCTGCGTCGCCGCAGGCCGCCCCTCGAACACACGCACCCCCATCGCGCCGAGCATCGCCCGTTGGCGCTCGCTCCAGCGCGACGTCATGCCGCCACGCCTTCGATCGACAGCCGCATCACGCACGCGTCTTCGCGCTGGCTGCCGGCCGCCGGGTAGTAGCCGCGGCGCAGGCCCGCCTCGGTGAAGCCGTAGCGCGCATAGACGTCGCGCGCACGCTGATTGCTGACACGCACTTCGAGCCACAGCGCTTCGCTGCGATCGCGCCGGCATTGCGCCACCAGCGAATCGAGCAGCGTGCAGGCGTGGCCGCGGTGCTGCCACGACGGCGCCACGGTGAGGTTGAGCAGGTGCATCTCCTGCACACCCGCCATCGCCACGCTGTAGGCGGCGATCGTGCCGTCGGCCGCGCGCAGCACCTGCGCGCTGTGACCGGCGGCCAGCGAGTCGACGAAGTTACCGCGCGTCCAGGCGCACGGATAGACCGCCTGCTCTATCGCCAGCACCGCCGGCTTATGCGCCTGTTCCTTCGGCACGCGGTGCAGCGACGGGTCTTGCGGCAACGCGCTCAATGGGACCCCCGGTTCGACGAGACCATCGAACCACCCCCCGGGGGGGTGGCGCGGGCCGGCTTGGGAGCGGCCCGGCGCACGGCCCGCGCATCGTGGAGCCCCCGGTTCGACGAGACCATCGAACCACCCCCCGGGGGGGTGGCGCGGGCCGGCTTGGGAGCGGCCCGGCGCACGGCCCGCGCACTCATGGCGCTGGTCGCGCCGCGTTGCGCTGCGCCGTCGTCAGCGCCACCTTGTCGCGCAGGTACAGCGGCAGCGCCTGCGCGGCGTCGATCGCTTCGCCGTGCGACCAGGCAGCGCGTGCCAGACGCGCCAGCGACGCAGCACGGTCCGTGTCCAGCGCGTCGAGGCGCCGCGCGTCACCACACATCAGCCGCTCGCCGAACACCGCCAGCGCCGAGCCGGCGACTGCCATCGGCGGCTGCGCCTGCCACAGCGCCTGCAGCGCCGGCAACGTGAACAGCGCGGCCTCGTGGCGCTCGTGCCAGCGCTGGCCGTCGAAGCGGTACGCGCCGGCATAAACCTCGTCCATGCGCGCATCCATCGCCACCCACAGGTCGTCTGCGCCGTGGCGCATGCGGGCATCTTCGGCAACGATCGTCAGGCTGTCGATCGCAAGCACCGGGCAGCCGATGCCAAAGCCCAGCCCTTGCGCCACCGAGGTGGCGGTGCGCAAGCCGGTGAAGGCGCCGGGGCCGCGGCCGAACGCCACGGCCTGTAGCTGCCCCGGCTGCAACCCGGCCGCGTGCAGCAACTCGAATACCAGCGGCAACAGGCGCTGCGAGGCGCGTGCGCCGCCGGCTTCCTGCGCATAAAACTCATGCTGGCCGGCCACCACCGCGACCGCCATTTGTTCGGTTGCGGTGTCGAGGGCCAACAGGTGCGGCGCGTCCATTCGATCAGTGTATGCGCGGGGGCGTGCGATCATCTGCCGCGATGCATCGCTTCCATCGCACCATCGCTGCACTCGCGCTGGCACTGGTCTCGGCGGTCGCATCGGCGGCCGCGCTGTCACCCGAGATTCAACAAGCGCTGCGACGCGAACGCATCCCGCAGGACGCCGTGGCGTTTGTCGTGCAGGAAGCGGGCACCGGCGCCACACGTCTTTCGCACAACGCCACGCAGCCGATGAACCCGGCGTCGGTGATGAAGCTGCTGACGACCTATGCCGCGCTCGACGAGCTCGGCCCGGCCTACACCTGGAAGACGCCCGTGTGGTTGGCCGGCGCCGTCAAGGGCGGCGTGCTCGAAGGCAACCTGCACCTGCAAGGCCGCGGCGACCCGAAACTGACGATCGAGCGCGTCTGGCTGGCGCTGCAGCGCATCCGCTCGATGGGCGTGCACGAGATTCGCGGCGACATCGTCATCGACCAGAGCGCCTTCATTGTGCCCGAGACCTCGACGGCCGAGTTCGACAACGAACCGCTGCGCCCGTACAACGCGCGCTCGCAGGCATTGCTGCTCAATCTGTCGGCGGTGATCTACACCTTCACGCCCGACGTGGCGCGCGGCGTGGCCATCGTCAGCGCCGAGCCGCAGCTCGAGGGCGTGCTGGTCGATGCCACGGTGCCGCTGTCCAACGGCGGCTGTGGCGACTGGCGCGGCGGGCTCAAGGCGGCGATCGGCGATCCGAAAGAGATGCGCTTTGCCGGCAGCTACCCGGCGTCGTGCGGCGAGCGCTTCTGGGCGCTGGCGCACAGCGACGCGCGGCAATACACGGCACGCTTGTTGACGACGCTCTGGCGCAGCGGCGGCGGCCGGCTCGGCGGCGCGGTTCGCGAGGGCGCTGCGCCCGCCGACACGGCGCCGACGTTCGAGCTCGCCTCACCGCCGCTGGCCGACGTGGTGCGCGACATCAACAAGTACAGCAACAACGTCATGGCGCAGCAGGTGCTGCTGACGCTCGGTCTGCAGCGCAATGGCGGCCTGCGCGTGGCCACCGAAGACGCGCGCGAGGCCTTGAAGTCGTGGCTGCGCGAGCGCCAGGGTGAGCTGCTCGACGGCGTGCTCATCGACAACGGCTCCGGCCTGTCGCGCCAGACGCGCCTGTCGGCCGCGTTGCTGACGCGCGTGCTGCAGCGCGCGTGGAGCAGCGCGGTGATGCCCGAGCTGATGGCGTCGCTGCCGGTTGCCGGACTCGACGGCACGCTGCGCCGCTCGCGCGGCAATGCGGCGACGACAGGCCGCGCGCACTTGAAGACCGGCTCGCTGCGCGACGTGCAGGCGCTGGCCGGCTACGTGCTGGGCGCCAGCGGCAAGCGCTATGTGCTGGTGGCGATGGTCAACCACGCCAACGCCGGCGCGGCGAGGCCGGCCCTCGATGCGCTGGTGCAGTGGACGATGAACGATCTGGCGCGCAGCAACTGAAGCCCAAGAAAAAGCCGGCTCGCGGGCCGGCTTTTTAGGTGCGCTCTGCGCCGCTCAGAGGTTCTCGGGCACCCAGCCGAAGTTCTTCAACTGCGTCCAGACCTGGTCAGCAAAGCTCTTGTGGCCGCCGGTCGTCGGGTGCACGCCGTCGGCGAACAGGTAGGTGCTGGCGCTGGCGCCGGGGGTGATCGCGTTCAGGCTCGGCAAGCCCGCCGCGGTGAACAGCGCTGCCGGCGCGGCATTGCA
>JANNJX010000677.1:0-4045 GCA_031396005.1 Burkholderiales bacterium | reverse complement strand
GCCTGGCGCAGCGACTGCAACCCGGCCAGGCCGTCGACCGCGGTGGCCGAGCGCATGCCGACCGCCTGCGCGTGGTAGTCGAGGATCTCGGCGTTGGTGGCGTTGTCGTCGACCACCAGCACGCGGCGCCCGGCCAGCTCGCCGGGGTAGGGCACCGCGGGCAGGCTCTGCGCCTGTTCGAGCGGCAGCGTGAACCAGAAGGTCGAGCCCTGGCTCGGCACGCTCTCGACGCCGATCTCGCCGTGCATCAGTTCCACCAGGTGGCGGCTGATCGCCAGGCCCAGGCCGGTGCCGCCGAAGCGCCGTGTCGTCGAGCCGTCGGCCTGCGCGAAGGGTGCAAAGAGGCGCTTCTTCGCGTCGTCCGCAATGCCGATGCCGGTGTCGCGCACGCTGATGTGCAGGCGCCCGTCGTCGTTCATGCCGACGGCAACGACGACCTCGCCGCTCTCGGTGAACTTGACGGCATTGGCCAGCAGGTTGGACAGCACCTGGCGCAAGCGGTACGGGTCGCCCCGCACGGCCGCGGGCAGGCGGTCGTCGATGCGGCAGGCCAGTTCGAGCTTCTTGGCGTGCGCGCGCGGCGCCATCAGCTGCACCACGTCCTCGACGGCCTGGTAGAGGTCGAAGTCGAGCGCCTCGATCTCGAGCTTGCCGGCCTCGATCTTCGAGAAGTCGAGGATGTCGTTGATGATCGACAGCAGCGTCTCGCCCGAGCTGCGCACGGTTTCGAGGAACGGCCGCTGCTGGGCGTTGAGCGGCGTGTCGAGCAGCAGCTCGGTCAGGCCCAGCACGCCGTTCATCGGCGTGCGGATCTCGTGGCTCATGTTGGCCAGGAACTCGCTCTTGGCCTTGCTCGCGCGCTCGGCCGCGGCCTTGGCCACGCGCAGCTCCTGCTCGCTGTGGCGCAGCGCCTGCTCGGCCAGCGCGCGCTGCGTGGTGTCGAAGAACACGGTGTAGACACCGACCACCTCGCCTTCGTCGTTGACATCGGGCACATGGCGGCCGGAGTGCCAGACCGGGTTGCCGGCGCGGTCCATGCGCTGGCGCTCCAGCGGCACCGACTCGCCGGCCAGAGCCGCCGACAGATGCGGCTCGATGTTGGCCCACAGCTCGGGGCCGACGACATCGCGCACATGCTTGCCGATGACTTCGTCTTCGCGTTTGGCCAGCCAGACTTCCTGGGCGTGGTTGATGTAGCGGTAGTGGCCCTGGGCGTCGATGTACGACACCGTAACCGGGATCTGATTCATGATCCCGCGCATGCGACGCTCGGAGCGCTCGGCGGCATCGAGTGCGCGTTGCTCCTGGCTGATGTCGACGGCGGCCAGGCGGCAGCCGGCGGGCTCGCCGAGCGCATCGGTTTGCGGCAGCAGCTCGATCAGCAACGTCACCGCTGCTTGATTGGCCCGCAGCAGCGTGCAGCGCAGGCGCTGCACGCGCCCCGCCAGGGCCTCGGTCACGGCGCTGTGCAGCGCGTGCCCGTGGGCCGACCCAAAAGCCTCGGCGATCGGCCGGCCTTCGATCTCTTCGCGCGCCAGGCCCAGTTCGTCGGCCAGCGCTGCGGCAACTTCGGTGCAGTGCCCCTGGCTGTCGACCCAGGCGCCGAGGCCTTCGATGCGGCGCCGCTCCTGCGCCGCCGAAGCCTGCGGCGCCGGCTCGTCCACCCGCTCGGCGAGATCGCCGGCCAGGCGCGTCATGCGACGCTGGTAGCGCCAGAACAGCAGCAGCATCGCCAGTACGAACACCGACACGGGCAGGCCCGGCAGGACAGCGTGAAGTCGCGGCGTCAGGTGCGGGCCCCACTCCAGCAGCACAGCGGCCGTTGCCAGCGCCAGCATGGTGATGCTGGTGCGCGAGCGGCGACCGCGGTTGGCCTGGCCGTCGTTCATGCGGCACACACCATGCGGCTGCGCTGCACGAACGCCGTCAGGTCGAACAGGGCGATGTCGGCGTTGTCCAGCGGCGCGATCGGGCCGTGGCCGGCGAGCTCGCCGAGCACGCGTGCCACGCCCTTGCTGGCGATGAGTAGCGGACGCTGGCCGAGCAACGGCAGCAGCGTCGCCGCAACGGCGTCGGCGATGCGTTGCGTGAACTCGGCATTGCTCTCGCCGCCGGGCGGGGTGACGCCAGCGGCCAGCGCCGCCTGCGTCTGGGCGATCGGCCGCCGGTTCCACTCGCCCAGGCGGCGCTCGTTGAAGGCGGGCTCGATCACGATTTCGACGCCGCGCATCGCCTGACCGACGATCTCGGCCGTCTGCCGCGTGCGTTGCAGCGCACTGACGACGATCACGCCGAGGCGCGGCCGCAGCGCTGCCAGGCGCAACGCGACCGGCTCGGACTGGCGGTGGCCGAGCTCGGTCAGCGGCAGATCGACATCGCCGCCGCAACGCAGGCCGGCGGCGTTGAGCGCGGTCGCGCCATGGCGCATGAACAACAGCGAAGACGGTTGGGCAGACGAGCTCATTTGAGTTCTTGCAAAGGAGCGAAAGACAGTGGCGTCAGGGCATGACGATCGCGCGCTGCGGCATGCAGCACGCTCCACTCGCCCTCGCTGTGCTGCGGCTCGCACAGCCACTGGCGGATGAAGTGGATCTGGTTGCGGTCGGCGAGCAGCGGCGCGTGGCCGGTGTCGGGCAGGTGCATCAGCGCCACGTTCTTGCCGCGCGACATGCGGCGGATCGTCGCTTCGAACAGGCAGTCGGATTGCAGCCCGTGGACGAGCAGGATCGGGCAGCGCACGTTGCGCCACTGCTTCCACTGCAACAGGCTTTTCTGCGCGTCGCGGCGGTAGGCTTGCAATGCCCGCACGTCGTGGCGGTAGATGCGGCCGTTTTCTTCGTCGGACCAACGTGTCTGAGGGAAGGTCAGGTTGAAGCGGATGTCGTCGCTGACCGGGCCGTCGTTCTTCTGCGACGCGCCGATGCGGCGCAGCATGTCCGACGGATCGCGGAAAACGTAATGCCGGGCCAGCGTGTCGGCGCGGCGGCGGCGGCGGCGCGCCGGGATGTGCGGCCCGACGTCGTTCAAGATCAGGCGCTCGATCAGCTTCGGATGTTTCGCTGCGAGCTCGATCGTGGCGCTGCCGCCGAGCGACGAGCCGATCACCGTCACCGGCTTGCCGCCCAGGTGCACGATCAACTGGCGCAGTTGTTCGGCGTAGGTGGCCAGCGAGTAGTCGCCCTCGGCGGCCAGCCAGCCCGAGCGGCCGCGGCCGACCCAGTCGACGCAGATCAAGCGGAACCTGTCGGCCAGGTCCGAGGCCAGGTAGTTGAAGCGCATCGCCACGCTGGCCACGCCGCCGCAGCAGATGACGACCGGCGCGTCGGCCGGGCCCCAGTCGGCATAGGCCACGCTGACGTGGTACGGCCGCTTCAACCGGCGCGCGGTGCCGGGCTGCAAGCGTGTCGGATGCACGTAATCGAAGTGGCCCAACTTGTACTGTCCGCGAAAGCGGCCGACCACCTGGCTGGCCACGGCGAGGTACTCGTTCCAGCTGTTGAGCACACGGCGGCGGCCGTGCACCGGCGGCTCCCATGCCGGATCGAACAACGGCGCCGGCACCGTATCGCCGGCGATGTCGTCGCGCGCAAAGCGCAGCACGTTCGTGACGGCGTTCACGTCCGCTCCTGCGGACGTGCCGCGTGCAGACTGCCTCGTTGAGCTCCCAGCCGCGCCCATGGATCGTTTGAAATCATTCTTGATGGTCAGCAGAAATCGACCTTTCGAGTATGGGCGGAACCAATTTCGGCTTCAGTTCATTTGTTCACGCCCACGCTGGCCTCGTGTAAGCACGCTGCGAAGCGCTCGCTAAAGTTCTCATCCAGTCGTTACCCGAGCAACCGCGTTGGGCGCCGCCAGTAGAGTGCGGCGCGCCACCATGACCATGGCAAAAACAAAACCTCAATTGATCGTCGTCGCCGTGCTGGTGTGCCTGTTTGCCGTGGGCATGGCGGGCTTCTTGAACTTCTTCAAGTACCGCAGCAACGCCGAACGCATCATCAAGGAGCGCCTGGTCGTCACCGGCACGTCGATCGAGAACAGCATC
>JANNJX010000539.1:0-1910 GCA_031396005.1 Burkholderiales bacterium | reverse complement strand
TGGCGATGTGCTTCAAGGGCAGCAAGTACACCAAGGCGCGCTACATGGAGCTGATGGCGCTGCTCTACGACATCCTGCAGAAGGCGCGCAAGGAAGGCCTGATGGCGATCGAGAACGACGTCGAGAAGCCCGAGGAGTCGCCGCTGTTCAAGAAGTACGCCGTCGTCGGCAGCGACCACCACGTGGTCGAGTTCATCACCGACTACCTGCGCATGATGGTCTCGGGCAACCTGAACTCGCACGAGATCGAGTCGCTGATGGACAGCGAGATCGACACGCATCATCACGAAGCGCATGCGCCGGTGGCCGCGTTGCAGCGCGTGGCCGGCGGCCTGCCGGCGTTCGGCATCGTCGCCGCGGTGCTGGGCGTGGTCAACACCATGGGCTCGGTCGGCCAACCGCCGGCCGTGCTCGGCGCCATGATCGGCTCGGCTCTCGTCGGCACCTTCCTCGGCATCCTGCTGGCCTACGCCATCTTCGAGCCGCTGGCCGGGCTGCTGGAGCAGAAGGTCGACGAGAGCGGCAAGGAACTGCAATGCATCAAGACCACATTGCTGGCATCGATGCAGGGCTATGCGCCGCAGGTCGCGGTGGAGTTCGGGCGCAAGGTGTTGTATTCGACGGAGCGGCCGTCGTTCGCCGAGCTCGAGAGCCACGTCAAGGGGAAGAAGGCGTGACGCCAAGCGCAGAACAAGCCGCGCGGGAGCCGTGGATCTGGCTTTGCCAGTCCACTGGCGGAGCCCCCTTGGGGGGGAGCGCCGCAGGCGCTTCGGGGGGGAGCTGAGATGGCGGGAGACGCGAAGAAGCTGCAGCCGATCATCGTCAAGAAGATCAAGAAGGGCGGCCATGGTCATCACGGCGGCGCGTGGAAGATCGCCTATGCCGACTTCGTGACCGCGATGATGGCCTTCTTCCTGCTGATGTGGCTGCTCGGCAGCACCACTGAGGGCGACAAGAAGGGCATCGCCGACTACTTCCAGTCGCCTCTCAAGGTGGCGATGGCCGGCGGCTCGGGCTCGGGCGACTCGTCGCACGTGGTCAAGGGCGGCGGCCAGGATCTGACGCGCACGACGGGCCAGGTCAAACGCGGCGAGGTCGAGGCCCAGCGCGACGCGGTCAACCTGCATGCACTCAAGCAAGAGCAGGTGCGTGCCGAGGTGGCGCGGCTCGAAGACTTGAAGAAGAAGGTCGAGAACAGACTGGCCGCCAACGCGCGGCTGTCGCAGTTGGCCTCGCAGATCAAGCTCGACATGACACGCGACGGTCTGCGCATCCAGATCGTCGACGAGCAGAACCGGCCGATGTTCGCCAGCGGCTCGGCCGCTGTGCAGCCTTACATGCGCGAGCTGCTGCACGAGATCGGCCAGGTGTTGACCGAGGTGCCGAACCGGCTGACGCTGGAAGGGCACACCGACGCAGCGCCGTTCCCCAGCGGCGAGCGCGGCTACAGCAACTGGGAGCTGTCGTCCGACCGTGCCAACGCCTCGCGTCGCGAGCTCGTCGCCGGCGGCCTGGCCGACGACCGCGTGCTGCGCGTGCAAGGCCTGGCGTCCTCCCAGCCGATCGACAGCGCCGAGCCGAAGGCGGCGGTCAACCGACGCATCAGCATCATCGTCATGAACCGCGAGGCCGAGGACCGCATGTTCCGCACGGCGCCGGAAGTGGCCGAGGCACTCGAAGCCGAGCCGTCGGTGATCACGCCGGTGATGCCGATCGTCTCGCGCACCGAGAAACAAGCGCAGTAAACAGCCCTCTTATCGCGCTTAAGTTTTCGCGTGGGCCCTGCACCATGCGTGCATGGCCGAGAGCGCACAAGACCGTCACTTACCCGCTTCACAGCGCAAGATCGAGAAAGCGCGTGAAGACGGCCAGGTTGCGCGCTCGCGTGACCTCGGCCACTTTGCCGCCGT
>JANNJX010000504.1:0-4050 GCA_031396005.1 Burkholderiales bacterium | reverse complement strand
TGCGCGGGGTCGCTCGTGTATCCGCGCTGCTGCAGCGTCTGCTCGTAGAGCGCACGGACACCCACGTCAGAAGTTCAGCGTGCGCTTGTCGACCGCCAAAGCGGCTTCTTTGGTCGCCTCCGACAGCGACGGATGGGCGTGGCAGATGCGCGCCAGGTCTTCGCTGCTGGCCTTGAACTCCATGGCGACGACGCATTCGGCGATCAGCTCAGACGCCATCGGGCCGACGATGTGCACGCCGAGGATCTCATCGGTCTTGGCGTCGGCCAGCATCTTGACCATGCCGGTCGTGTCGCCGAGCGCGCGCGCGCGGCCGTTGGCCATGAACGGAAACGTGCCGGCCCTGTAGGCCACACCACGCGCCTTCAACTGCTGCTCGGTTTCGCCGACCCAGGCAATTTCAGGACTCGTGTAGATCACCCACGGGACGGTGTTGAAGTTGACATGGCCATGTTGGCCGGCAATGCGCTCGGCCACCGCGACGCCTTCTTCTTCGGCCTTGTGCGCCAGCATCGGGCCGCGCACGACGTCGCCGACGGCCCAGACGTTGGCCAGGTTGGTGCGGCAATCGTCATCGACGACGATCGCGCCGCGCGCATCGAGCATCAGGCCGACCGCTTCGGCGTCCAGGCCGATCGTGTTCGGCACACGGCCGATGGAGACGATCAGGCGCTCGACGTCGAGCTTGACCGCTTCGCCTTTCGCATTCGTGTAAGCGACGACCATACCGCTCTTGCTGCTCTTGACCTCGCCGACGTTGACGCCGAGTTCGATCTTCAAGCCCTGCTTGGTGAACGCCTTGTGCGCTTCCTTGGCGATCTGCTCATCGACCGCGCCGAGAAACGTTGGCAGCGCTTCGAGCACCGTGACCTCGGCGCCGAGACGGCGCCACACCGAGCCCATTTCGAGGCCGATCACGCCCGAGCCAATCAGGCCGAGCGTCTTCGGCACCGACGGGATGCGCAGCGCGCCATCGTTGGACAGGATGCGGTCTTCGTCGAACGGTGCACCGGGCAGTGCGCGGGCGTTGGATCCCGTGGCGACGATGACGTGCTTGCCGACGATCGTCTCCTTGCTGACTTCGATCTCCCAGCCGTCAGCGGCAGCTTTCACGAACGCGCCGCGGCCGTGGAAGAACGTCACCTTGTTCTTCTTGAACAGGTAGAGGATGCCGTCGTTGTTCTGCTTGACCACCGTGTCCTTGCGGCCGAGCATCTTCTTCACGTCGATGGCGAGGTCCTTCAGACCGATGCCGTGGTCGGCAAACGCATGACCGGCATGTTCGAAGTGCTCGCTCGACTGCAGCAGCGCCTTGCTCGGGATGCAGCCGACGTTGGTGCAGGTGCCGCCGGGTGCGGGGCCGCCCTTGTCGTTCTTCCACTCGTCGATGCAGGCGGTGCTGAAACCGAGTTGCGCCGCGCGGATCGCGGCGATGTAGCCGCCGGGGCCGGCGCCGATGACGACGACGTCGAATTGTTTGGCCATCGTCGCGCCCTCAGATATCGAACAGCAACCGCGCCGGGTCTTCGAGCGCTTCCTTCATCGCCACCAGCCCGAGGACCGCCTCGCGGCCGTCGATGATGCGGTGGTCGTAGCTCATCGCCAGGTAATTCATAGGCCGCACGACGACGACGCCGTTTTCGACCACGGCGCGGTCCTTCGTGGCGTGCACGCCGAGGATCGCGCTTTGCGGCGGGTTGATGATCGGTGTGCTGAGCATCGAGCCGAAGACGCCGCCGTTGGAGATCGAGAACGTGCCGCCGGACAAATCTTCCATCGACAGCTTGCCCTCGCCGGCCTTCTTGCCGAACTCCGCGATCTTCTTCTCCACGTCGGCAAAGCTCATCTGGTCGGCATTGCGCAAGATCGGCACGACCAGGCCACGTGGGCTTCCCACCGCGATGCCGATGTCGAAATAGCCGTGGTAGACGATGTCGTTGCCGTCGACGCTGGCGTTCAACACCGGGTACTTCTTCAGCGCATGCACCGCGGCCTTGACGAAAAAGCTCATGAAGCCGAGCTTGGTGGCGTGCTCCTTCTCGAACTTTTCCTGGAAGCGCTTTCGCATTTCCATCAGCGGCGCCATGTTGACTTCATTGAACGTCGTCAGGATGGCGTTGGTGGCTTGCGATTGCAGCAGCCGTTCTGCCACACGAGCGCGCAGGCGCGACATCGGCACGCGCTGCTCGGGGCGCTCGCCAAGATTGACGGCGGGCACCGAAACCGAGGGCAGCGCTTTGGCGACGGCGGGTGCCGCAGCCACGGCCACGGCCACGGCCGCTGGCGCGACGGTTGACGGCTTTGCCAATGCGCCGAGCACGTCGCCCTTCGTCACACGCCCATCGCGCCCCGTACCGGCGACGGAGCCCGCCGCCAGATTGCTGTCCGCCATCAGCTTGGTGGCAGCCGGCATCGTGATGCCTGACTTCTCGGCAGGTGCTGCAACGGGCGCGGCGCTCGACATCGCCGGCGCGGCAGCCGGTGCGCCGGCGCTCGGCTTCGCATCGGTGTCGATCGTCGCGATCACCTGATCGGCCATCACCGTCGCACCGTTGGCCGCGACATGGGCCGTCAGCACGCCCGCCGACGGCGCAGGCACTTCGAGCACGACCTTGTCGGTTTCGATCTCGACCAGGATCTCGTCGATCGCCACCGCCTCGCCGGGCTGCTTCTTCCACTGCAACAGCGTTGCTTCGGCGACCGACTCGCTGAGCTGCGGGACCTTGACTTCTACGATGGCCATTGTTGTTGTCTCTCGTCTTGAAGTTTTATTTGCTGAGCACGAAGCCCTTCAGCTTGCCGAAGGCCTGTTCGAGCAGCGCCTTCTGCTGCTCGACGTGCAGGTGCGAGTAGCCGACCGCGGGTGATGCCGACGCCGGTCGCCCGGCGTAGCCGAGCTTCTGGCCCTCGCTCATGTTCTCGTGGATCTGGTGCTGGATGAAGAACCACGCGCCCTGGTTCTGCGGCTCGTCCTGGCACCAGACGAGTTCGGTCGCGTTGGGCAAGCGCTTCAACTCGGCCGCGAACGCTTTGTGCGGGAACGGGTAGAGCTGCTCGACGCGCAGGATCGCCACGTCCCAGGCCTTCTTCTCGTCGCGCTTCTTGATCAGGTCGTACGCGACCTTGCCCGAGCAGGCAATGATGCGCTTGACCTTGTCGGGCTCGACCTCGGTACGCGACGGGCCGATCACCGTTCTGAATTCACCCTTGGTGAACTCCGACAGCGGCGACGTGGCGTCCTTGGCACGCAGCAGCGACTTCGGCGTCATGATAATCAGCGGCTTTCTGAACATGCGCACCATCTGCCGGCGCAGCACATGGAAGATTTGGCTGGCCGTGGTCGGCTGCACGATCTGCATGTTGTTGTCGGCGGCGAGCTGCATGAAGCGTTCGAGTCGCGCCGAGCTGTGCTCCGGCCCCTGGCCTTCGTAGCCGTGCGGCAGCATCAGCGTGATGCCGTTGACGCGGCCCCACTTGACTTCGCCCGAGGCGATGAACTGGTCGATGACGACCTGCGCGCCGTTGACGAAGTCGCCGAACTGGCCCTCCCAGATCGTCAGCGTGTTCGGCTCGGCGCTCGAATAGCCGTACTCGAAACCGAGCACCGCTTCTTCCGACAGGATCGAGTCGATGACGATGAATGGCGCCTGGCCATCGGCGACGTTGGACAGCGGCGTGTAGGTGCCCTCGTCCCACTTCTCGCGGTTCTGGTCGTGCAGCACCGAATGGCGGTGGACGAAGGTGCCACGGCCGCAGTCCTGACCCGACAGGCGCACGCCATAGCCGCTGGCGACGAGCGAGGCAAAGGCCAAGTGCTCGCCCATGCCCCAATCGACATTGATCTCGCCGCGGCCCATCGCCGCGCGGTCGGCGATCACCTTCTCGACCAGCGGATGGGCCTTGAAGTCTTTCGGCAGCGTCGTGATGCGCTCGGCCAGGCGTTTGACTTCGGCCAGCGGCAGCGCGGTGTCGGCGCCGTCGGTCCACTTCTTGCCGAGGAACGGCGCCCAGTCGACCGCGTACTTGCTCTTGAAGTTGGTCAGCACCGGA
>JANNJX010000009.1:0-7357 GCA_031396005.1 Burkholderiales bacterium | reverse complement strand
CCGGCTTCGGCGATGTAGCCGGTCTTCTGCAGGCCGATCGCCCAGTCGCTGTTGCGCACCAGGCTGTTGGTGTTGCGGAAATGCAGGGCGCGCGGGCCCACCGAAACTTCGGCTTCGGGCGACGTCGACAAGCGCCGGATCATGTCGTTCTTGTCGGCCTCGCGAACGAGCAGCGCCAGGTCGGTGGCGTTGGACTGGTTGCGGCTCGACAGCCCGGTCGGCTCGACGTAGCGCGTGCGCATCATGCCGAGCGACAACGCGCGGCGGTTCATCGCCTCGACGACGGCCGGCAGGCCGCCGGGATAGTGGCGGCCGAGCGCGTTGGCGGCGCGGTTTTCACTTGCCATCAACGCCAGGTGCAGCATCTCGCCGCGCGTCAGTTGTGTGCCGAGCTGCAGGCGCGAGCGGCTGCCTTTTTCGGTGTCGATGTCTTCGGACGTGATGGTCAGCAGCTCGTCCATCGGCTGCTCGGCATCGGCGACGACCAGCGCCGTCATCAGCTTGGTGATCGAGGCGATCGGCAACACCGCGTGCTGGTTCTTGGCCAGCAGGACTTCGTTGGTCTCCTGGTCGAGCACGAGCACGGCGGCCGAACGCAGATCGAGCGGATCGTCCGCGGCGTGCAGGCCGAGTTGCTGACCGTACGAGGGCACCGCGGGCACGATGTAGCGCACGCGCGCCAGCCGCTTTGAGGAGGCTGAAGACTTCTTGGCGACCTTGTAGACCACCGACGGGTGTTGGGACCGCGCGTCGGCGGGCAAAGCGATCAGCGCCGACATCGCCAGCGCGATCGATCCAAACCACAGCTGATACTTTTGCTTGCCAAACACAGGGGAATCCCTAACGACGGTTCCGACAGAGTCTATCGGAGGAAGAAACGTACGCAATATCAAATACTTGCGCGTTTCTCCTGAAGTCGTTCCTGGGTTTCCCCTAACAGTTGACTTATCTCACGGGGTGACAAGGTTTCATGCCTGTTACCCCTGGGCGGCGACGCGTTCGACCTTGCTGTGCAGCTTGTTCAGCGCCGCCAGGTAAGCCTTGGCCGACGCCACCACGATATCGGGATCGGCGCCGACGCCGTTGACCACGCGGCCTCCCAACTGCAGCCGAACCGTGACTTCGCCTTGTGATTCGGTGCTGCCGCTGGTGATCGCGTTGACCGAATAGAGGACTAGCTCGGCGCCGCTTTGCGCCTTCGACTCGATGGCCTTCAGGCTGGCATCGACAGGGCCATTGCCGTCGCTCTCGACCTTGAATTCTTCGGCGCCCATGGCAAATGCCACGCGCGCGTGCGGCCGCTCTCCCGTGCCCGAGCGCTGATCGAGTGTCAACAGGCGGAAATGCTCCTGCTCGTGGGTGACGCTTTCGTCGCCGACCAGGGCGATGATGTCCTCGTCGAAGATGTCGCTCTTGCGGTCGGCGAGATCCTTGAAGCGGGCGAAGGCGGCGTTGACGTCGGCTTCGCTGTCGAGATCGATGCCGAGCTCCTGCAGGCGCTGCTTGAAGGCATTGCGGCCGGAGAGCTTGCCGAGCACGATCTTGTTGGCCGCCCAGCCGACGTCTTCGGCGCGCATGATTTCGTAGGTGTCGCGCGCCTTCAACACACCGTCCTGGTGGATGCCGCTGGCGTGCGCGAAGGCATTGGCGCCGACGACCGCCTTGTTCGGCTGGACGACGAAGCCGGTGGTCTGGCTGACCATGCGCGAGGCGGCGACGATCTGCGTCGTGTCGATGCCCAGCGTCAGGCCGAAATGGTCGCGGCGCGTCTTCACCGCCATCACCACTTCTTCGAGCGAGCAGTTGCCCGCGCGCTCGCCCAGGCCGTTGATCGTGCACTCGACCTGCCGTGCGCCGCCGATCTTCACGCCGGCCAGCGAGTTGGCCACCGCCATGCCCAGGTCGTTGTGGCAATGCACGCTCCAGATCGCCTTGTCGGCGTTGGGTACGCGCTCGCGCAACATGCGGATGAACTCGCCGTACAGCTCGGGCACGGCGTAGCCGACGGTGTCTGGCACATTGATCGTCGTCGCCCCTTCTTTGATCACCGCTTCGAGCACGCGGCAGAGGAAATCCGGCTCGCTGCGGTAGCCGTCCTCGGGCGAGAACTCGACGTCGTCGTTCAGGTTGCGCGCGAAGCGCACCGCCAGCTTGGCCTGCTCCAACACCTGGTCCGGCGTCATGCGCAGCTTCTTCTCCATGTGCAGCGGCGACGTGGCGATGAAGGTGTGGATGCGCGAGCGCGCCGCGCCTTTCAAGGCCTCGGCGGCACGCGAGATGTCGCGGTCGTTGGCGCGCGACAGCGAGCACACCGTCGACTCCTTGATCGCGTCGGCGATCGCCTTGACCGCTTCGAAGTCGCCATTGGATGACGCCGCGAAGCCAGCCTCGATGACATCGACCTTCAAACGCTCCAACTGGCGCGCGATGCGCAGCTTCTCGTCCTTGGTCATCGAAGCGCCGGGCGATTGTTCGCCGTCGCGCAAAGTGGTGTCGAAAATGATCAGCTTGTCGGTGCTCATGGCTCGGGGCTTTCAGTGGCAGAAAAACAAAACGGCCCGCTAGCAGGATGCTCGCGGGCCGTCGAAGGGGAAACCGGGTCGTCGTTCGATCAGCGCGCGGCGGCAACTCCTAGAAGTAGCAGGGTGGCGGCAATACGGATCGACATGGTTGCGAATGTAGCCGCAACGAGTTCACCTGTGCAAGCCCGACTCTTCAGGCTCGTCGGTCGAGGTGGCGATGACGCTGGTGCGAAGGCCTTTGGCACGGCGATAGAAGTACACCGCGTAACCCGACAGCCCGTAAGCACAGAACAGCGCAAAGATCGCCAGCGGCGGGTGCTGGCTGATGATGGCAATGCCCATCGCGATGGCGACGATGACGATGAACGGCACGCTCTTGACGGCGCTCAAATCCTTGAAGCTGTAGTACGGCGCGTTGGTCACCATCGACGCGCCGGCAAAGAAGGTAACGCCCCAGGCGATGATCGCCAGCCACGGAATGCGCCCCGCCTGCTTGAAGCCCGAGTCGTCCATCACCCAGATCAAGCCCATCACGATCGCCGCAGCGGCCGGGCTCGGCAGGCCCTGGAAGAAGCGCTTGTCGACGATGCCGATGTTGGTGTTGAAGCGCGCCAGCCGCAGTGCGGCGCAGGCGATGTAGACGAAGGCCGGTATCCAGCCGGCTCGGCCGAGGTCTTTCAGCGCCCACTCGTACATGATCAGGGCCGGCGCGGCGCCGAAGCTGACCATGTCGCACAAGCTGTCCATCTGCTCGCCGAACGCGCTCTGCGTGCCGGTCATTCGGGCGACGCGGCCGTCGAGGCTGTCGAGCACCGCAGCGGCGAAGATGCCGATGGCTGCAACCTCGAAGCGGCCTTCCATCGCCATGACGATGGAGTAGAAGCTCGCGAACAGCGCCGAAACCGTGATCGCGTTGGGCAGCAGGTAAATGCCCTTGCGCTTGGGCCGCGGCGGCGCCGGCGGCACGGGCAACGGATGTTCGGGGGTGGCGTCGCTCATCGGCCACGAGGATACGCCACCCTCAGCGCGGTCAATTTCGCGTGCGATCGACCAGCTTGTTGGCCTTGATCCACGGCATCATCGCGCGCAGTTTTTCACCGACCACTTCGATCTGGTGATCGGAGGTCAAGCGGCGGCGCGACAGCAGCGTCGGCGCGCCGGCACGGTTCTCGACGATGAAACTCTTGGCATATTCGCCGGTCTGGATGTCGTCCAGCACCTTCTTCATAGCCGCCTTGGTCTCGGCGGTGATGATCTTCGGCCCGGTCACGTACTCGCCGTATTCGGCGTTGTTGCTGATCGAGTAGTTCATGTTGGCGATGCCGCCTTCGTAGATCAGATCGACGATCAGCTTCAACTCGTGCAGGCATTCGAAGTAGGCCATCTCGGGCGCGTAGCCGGCTTCGACCAGCGTCTCGAAGCCGGCCTTGATCAGCTCGACCGTGCCGCCACACAGCACCACCTGCTCGCCGAACAGATCGGTCTCGGTTTCTTCGCGGAAGTTGGTTTCGATGATGCCGGCCTTGCCGCCGCCATTGGCAACGGCGTAGGACAGCGCCAGATCGCGCGCCTTGCCGCTCTTGTCGGCATGCACCGCAATCAGGTGCGGCACGCCGCCGCCCTGCGTGTAGGTGTTGCGCACGGTGTGGCCGGGTGCTTTCGGCGCGACCATCCAGACGTCGAGATCCTCGCGCGGCGTGACTTGCCCGTAATGCACGTTGAAGCCATGCGCAAAGGCCAGCGACGCGCCTTGCTTGATGTTCGGCGCCACGTCATTCGCATAGACGCTGGCGATCTGCTCGTCGGGCAGCAGGATCATCACGACATCGGCGGTCTTCACCGCGTCGGCGACTTCAGCGACTTTGAGCTTCGCCTTCTCGACCTTGCTCCACGACGCGCCGCCCTTGCGCAGGCCGACCGTCACCTTGACGCCGCTGTCGTTCAGGTTCTGCGCATGCGCATGGCCCTGCGAGCCGTAGCCGATGATCGCGACGTTCTTGCCCTTGATGAGGCTCAGGTCGGCGTCTTTGTCGTAATAAACCTTCATGTGTCTGCTCCTTAGACTCTGAGAATTCTTTCGCCACGGCCGATGCCCGAGGCGCCAGTGCGGACGGTTTCGAGAATCGCCGCGCGGTCGATGGCGACGAGGAAAGCATCGAGCTTGACGGAGTCCCCCGTCAGCTCGATCGTGTAGCTCTTGTCGGTGACGTCGATGACGCGGCCGCGAAAGATGTCGGCCATGCGCTTCATCTCCTCGCGCTCCTTGCCGACGGCGCGCACCTTGATCAGCATCAGCTCACGCTCGGTGAAGCTGGCCTCGGTCAGATCGACCACCTTGACGACTTCGATCAGCCGGTTCAGGTGCTTGGTGATCTGCTCGATGACCTCGTCGCTGCCTGTCGTGACGATCGTCATGCGCGACAACGAAGGGTCTTCGGTCGTCGCGACGGTGAGGCTTTCGATGTTGTAGCCGCGCGCCGAGAACAGCGCGACGACGCGGGAAAGTGCTCCAGGCTCGTTCTCGAGCAGCACCGCGATGATGTGTTTCATATTTGCTTCGCGCGCTCTTCAGGCGTCAGGCCGGTAAGCCTGGGCCCTTGGCCACGCGATCCTGTTTTGAGTTTTAAAGATCCTCGGAGCCGAGCAGCATTTCGCTGATGCCCTGCCCGGCCTTGACCATCGGCCAGACGTTTTCCGTCGGGTCGGTGCGGATGTCGAGGAATACGGTGCGGTCTTTCAACTTGATCGACTCGCGCAGCGCCGGCTCGACATCCTGCGGTTTTTCAACCAGCAAGCCGACATGGCCATAAGCTTCAGCGAGCTTGACGAAATCCGGCAGCGCGTCCATGTAGCTGTGCGAGTAGCGGCCCTCGTAGTCGAGTTCCTGCCATTGCCGCACCATGCCGAGGTAGCGGTTGTTCAGCGAGACGATCTTCACCGGCGTCTTGTACTGCTGGCAGGTCGAGAGCTCCTGGATGCACATCTGGATCGAACCTTCACCGGTGATGCAGAAAACATCGCTGTCCGGCTTGGCCAGCTTGATGCCCATCGCGTACGGCAGGCCCACGCCCATCGTGCCCAGGCCGCCGGAGTTGATCCAGCGCCGCGGCTCGGCAAAGCGGTAGAACTGCGCGGCCCACATCTGGTGCTGGCCGACGTCGCTGGTGATGTAGGTGTCGCGGTCCTTCGTCAACTGCCACAACTTATCGACGACGTACTGCGGCTTGATCACGCCGCCGTCTTGCTTGTAGGCCAAGCAGTCGCGCTTGCGCCACTCGTTGACCTGACTCCACCACACATTGAGCGAGGCCTTGTCGGGCAAGGCCCGCGCTTCCTTGATTTGCGCGATCAGTTCTTGCAGCACTTCTTTCACGTCGCCGACGATAGGGATATCGACACGCACACGCTTGGAGATCGACGACGGATCGATATCGACGTGGATGATCTTGCGCTCGACGGACGCGAAATGCTTCGGGTTGCCGATCACGCGGTCGTCGAAGCGCGCGCCGACAGCCAGCAGAACATCGCAGTTCTGCATCGTCATGTTGGCTTCGTAAGTGCCGTGCATGCCGAGCATGCCGAGGAATTGCGGGTCGGCGGCGTCGATCGCGCCCAGGCCCATCAGTGTGTTGGTGCACGGCGAGCCGAGCAGGTGCACCAGTTCGCGCAACTCAGCGCAAGCCTCACCGAGGATCACGCCGCCGCCGGTGTAGATGTAGGGACGCTTGGAGCCGAGCAGGAGCGCCACCGCCTTGCGGATCTGCCCGCCGTGGCCCTTCTTCACCGGGTTGTACGAGCGCATCTCGATGTGCTCGGGGTAGTGGAACGGCGCCATCTTCAGCGACACGTCCTTCGGCACATCCACCACCACAGGACCCGGCCGGCCGGTGCGCGCGATGTGGAAAGCCTTCTTCATCGTCAGCGCCAGGTCGCGCACGTCCTTGACGAGGAAGTTGTGCTTGACGATCGGGCGCGTGATGCCGACCGTGTCGCACTCCTGGAAGGCGTCGAGGCCTATCGCCGGCGTCGGCACCTGGCCGGTGACGATCACCATCGGGATCGAGTCCATGTAGGCCGTGGCGATGCCGGTGACGGCGTTGGTGACGCCAGGGCCTGAGGTGACGAGTGCAACGCCGACCTCGCCGGTGGCGCGCGCATAGCCGTCGGCGGCATGCACGGCAGCCTGCTCATGGCGCACCAGCACATGCTGGATCGACTCCTGCTTGTACAGGGCGTCGTAGATGTAGAGCACGGCCCCGCCGGGGTAGCCCCAGAGGTACTTGACCCCTTCGGCCTGCAGGCAGCGAACCAGGATTTCCGAGCCGTTGAGCTCGGTGGGATGGGAGGGGTGTGGGGAAGAAGGCGGCGGCACAGAGGCAGCGCGTTTGACTTCCGCGGCAGACATGTCCATTTTCGAACCTTTGAGAATTTCTCTGACGAAAAACCATTGGTGTTCCTCTTCGCGCCCTCGTGGGGCGGATGTGGAACCTGCGCGATCGATGGGTCGGGCTCTGGTGAGCAGCCCGGCCAAAAACCGTAAAGAGCGTTGTGCGGAGCAGCATTATGTCATCGGCTTGCGCACGACGTCCGCCCGCGGACGCTGCGACATAATCCTCCGCGCCCCAAAGAGGGTTGCCTCCCAAGCGAGCCGCCCCTTGGCGACCGACAAAGAACTTTCAGACTTCCTCAAAGGTGTCGAGAAACGCGCGTTCAAACGCACGGCCTACACCGTGCGCAACGACGACGCGGCATTGGACATCGTGCAGGACTCGATGATCCGGCTGTCGGAGAAGTACGCTGACCGGCCGCCGGAGGAACTGCCGCTGGTCTTCCAG
>JANNJX010000471.1:0-3728 GCA_031396005.1 Burkholderiales bacterium | reverse complement strand
GGCCGGTCGGGTTGTCGTCCCCGGTTTGAATTGGTTGGGGCCGTGCCCCGTTTTCGGTCCGGCGCGGCGCGAACTTGAGATACGCCGTGTGCCAACTAGTTGGCGTGCGCCCCGTCTATCGCTGGCGTGGCCTGCGTGCCGCCCGGCGTGCGATGTTTGGCACCTGCGGCGGCGCCGGTGCCGGCGCCCTCGCGGTCGGGCAAGCTCACCCTGCTAAGCTGAATCGATGGCCTCCGCAGCCCCACCGCCGCCTTCTCCCGAGGCCGCCACGAGCCTCCATGCCGACGTGCCGAGCGCACTGCCGGTGGGCGCACGCGTGGGCGAATTCGAGATCCGCGACGTGCTCGGCAGCGGCGGCTTCGGCATCGTCTACCTGGCCTGGGACCATGCGCTCGAGCGCGAGGTGGCGTTGAAGGAATACATGCCGGGCACGCTCGCCGGCCGCGGCGGCGACCTCTCGGTGTCGGTGCGCTCGCAGTCGATGGCCGAGACCTTCGCCCTGGGCCTGCGCTCGTTCGTCAACGAGGCGCGCATGCTGGCGCGCTTCGACCATCCGTCGCTGGTCAAGGTCTACCGCTTCTGGGAAGACAACGGCACCGCCTACATGGTGATGCCTTACTACAAGGGCCGCACGCTGCGCAAGGTGCGCGCCGGCATGGTCCTTGCGCCGGGCGAGGGCGCCTGCCGCAAGGTGTTGGAAGCACTGCTGTCGGCGCTCGAGGTGCTGCACAAGGAAGGCGTGTTCCACCGCGACATCGCACCTGACAACATCCTGATCGGCGATGACGGCGCGCCGGTGCTGCTCGACTTCGGCGCCGCGCGACACGTCATCGAAGGCGGCAGCCAGAAGGCGCTGACCTCGATCATGAAGCCGCACTTCGCGCCGCTCGAGCAGTACGCCGACCAGAGCGCGATGCGCCAGGGCCCGTGGACCGATCTCTATGCGCTCGGCGGCACGATCTACTTCCTGCTCACCGGCCGCGAGCCGGTGCCTGCGGCCTCGCGCGCACTGCACGACGACCAGCCGCGCCTGGGCGAGCTGGGCCTCGAAGAATGCTCGCCGCATTTCCTGGCGACGATCGACTGGATGATGGCCATCCGCCCGCCCGAGCGGCCGCAGAGCGTGCACATGCTGCGCGACGTTCTCGAAGGCCGCATCACCGTGCCCGGCCGCGCCGCGCGCGAGCGCACCGTGCCCGGCGTGGCCTCGCGCGACACGGTCGACATCCTGACCTCGCCGGGCGACCTGGCGCCGTCGGGCGACGGCTCGATTACCGTGCTGATGCCGCGCGTCGAGGCCGCGCCCGAAGCGCTGCCGCAGCCGGCGCAGGCCCGTGCGCCACAAGCCGCGCCAGAGTCGCTGCTGCCGCGGCGCTCGTCGGTGGCGGTGCTGGCGGCGCTGGTGGTGGCCAACGTGCTGGCGTGGTGGTGGTACACGCGCAGCGATGCGCCGACGCGTGCCGAGCCGGCGGCAGTGGCAAAGACGGCGCTGGCGCCAGGCGCGACGAAGGCGGTTGCCGCCAGTGCCGTCGTTCCTAGCGTGGCCAGCGTCGTTGCGAGCGCACCGGTGGCCGCGGCGCGGCCGGCCGACAGCGGTGGCACCGAAACGATTTTGTCGGTGCTGCCGGCGCGGGCGCCGCGCGTGGCGGCCAACGCCTCTGCACCAACACCCGGCGCAACGTCATCGGCGCCGTCGCGCAGCCTCGACGCGCCGCCGCCGCGCGGCGCTGCGCTCGACCCCGCCGCGCCGCGCGTGGCCGATGCCACGGCCGGCCGCAACCTCAAGCCCGCCGCCATCGACAACGCCGACCCACGCGCCCGCTGCGGCGAACGCAACTTCTTCTCGATGCTGCTTTGCGTAAAGCGCGAGTGCCAGAACCCGGCGGCGAGCGCGCACCCGGAGTGCGTCAAGCTGCGCGAGCAGGAAGCCGCGAACATCTCGGGTAGCGAGCGTTAGAAGCTGGACCCCGGCTGCTTCAGGAACAGCAGTTCTTCGGCAGTGGACGCACGCCCGAGCACCGCGTTGCGGTGCGGGAAGCGGCCGAAACGCTCGATGACCTCGGCATGCCGGCGCGCGTAGTCGTCGAAGCTGGCCAGCGAGGCGTCTGCGGCCGACAGCGCGGCGAACAGGCGCAGCGACTCGTGCTGCATCGCGTGGTCCTCGGCGTGCTCGAACGGCAGGTAGGCGAAGACACGCTGCAGCGGCGGCAGCGCGACGTCGTCGCCGCGCGCCACCATCGCCCGCGCGGCGGCCAGCGCCAGCGCGTCGCCGGCAAAGGCGCGCGGCGTGCCGCGAAAAATGTTGCGCGTGAACTGATCGAGCACGATCACCTGCGCCAGAGCGCTGCGCGGTCGATCCGCCCACGACGTCAGTTCACCGACCTGCGCCTGCTCGACGAGCGTGCCGAAGCGCCGGGCGATCGACGCATCGAAGGCTGCGTCCTTGCGGAACCACTCGGCGCGCGGCGCGGTGCTGCCGGCGAACCAGAAGTCGTGCACGGCGGCAGCGCGCGGGTCGATCGTGTCGGTCATGTGTTCAGAAGGTCAAGGGTTTCGGGATGGCGCTGCATGTAGACCTCAGCGTAGCTGCAATCCGGCCGCACCTTCAACTGCCTGGCCCGTGCGTGCTCGAGCGCCGCCTGCACCAACTGCGCGGCAATGCCGCGCCCGCGCAGCGCTTGCGGCACGCCGGTGTGGGTGAGCATCATCGTCTTGCCGAAGAGGCGGTACTGGCACACGCAGAGCTGGCCTTCGACGCTGGCTTCGAAGCGCGACGCGGCGCTGTTGTGGCGCACATCCATCTGCGTCAGCGTGCGAGCTGCTGCCACAAGAAACTGAACTCGAGCGCCATCATGTCGGCGCGCTGCTTGTTGTCGGCCGCCCCGCCGTGGCCGCCTTCGATGTTTTCGTAGTACAGCATCGCGTGGCCCTGCTCGGCCATGCGCGCGGCCATCTTGCGCGCGTGGCCGGGGTGCACGCGGTCGTCGCGGGTGCTGGTGGTAAACAGCACCTTCGGCAGCTTGGCCTGCCTGCGCAGGTTCTGATAAGGGCTGTACTTGCGGATCGCGGCCCACTCGTCGGGCTTGTCCGGGTCGCCGTACTCGGCCATCCAGCTCGCACCGGCGAGCAGCTTGTGATAGCGCTGCATGTCGAGCAGCGGCACCTGGCAGACGACGGCGTTGAAGAGTTCGGGCCGCTGCAGCATGACCGCGCCGACGAGCAGTCCGCCGTTGCTGCCGCCCTGGATGCCCAGGTGTCGCGCCGACGTGACGTTGCTCGCGATCAGGTCTTCGGCGACGGCGGCGAAGTCGTCGTAGCTCTTCTGCTTGTTCTCCAGGATCGCGCCGCGATGCCAGGCCGGGCCGAACTCGCCGCCACCGCGGATGTTTGCCTGCACGAACACGCCGCCCTGTTCGTGCCAGGCCGTGCCGAAGCCGCCGGAGTAGCGCGGCAGCATCGGCACCTCGAAGCCGCCGTAGCCGTAGAGCAGCGTCGGGTTCTTGCCGTCGACCTTGGCGTCCTTCGGCCAGAGGACGAAGTAGGGCACGCGCGTGCCGTCTTTTGATTGGGCGAAGCGCTGCTCGGCCTTCATGCCCGTGCTGTCGAAGAAGCGCGGCCGTGACTTCAAGGTCTCGCGCTCGTCGCTGCCGGTCTTGCCGAGCATCAGCGAATCCGGCGTCAGGAAGTCGGTGTAGGTCAGCAAGTAAGACTCGGCCAGCGCGTCCTTG
>JANNJX010000380.1:0-2030 GCA_031396005.1 Burkholderiales bacterium | reverse complement strand
TGGCGCAAAGGTGAAGGTGCGCACGACGCCGGTGGTGACGCGGCCGGCCGAAGCGTGGAGCTATCTGCGGGCCTCATGGAACAAGCTGCGCGAGCAACTGTCGGAAGAGGCGATTCATATCCCGGAGATTTTCGACCTGATTCCTTCGGCCGCACCGGCTGTTGCCGCAGCCGCCGGTGCCGCGCGGGTGCCGCTGCCGATGCAACCGATGCCCGAAATCCGCAACGCTGCCGGCCCTGCTTCGGCGGTGTCCGACCCGGTGCTGGCGGCCTACCTGCGCAAATGCGGCGAGTTGAAGGGCATGGTCAGTTGCTGCATCTTCGAGCTGGCGACGCAGCGCACCGTCGGCCACACCGGCGCGCGCCCCGGCCCGGCCGGCCTGGCCGCGCACGGCGCGTCGCTGATGGCGTCGATGGCCGAGGCCGCGCATGCGCTGAATCTGGGCGACGCCGCGCCCGATGCCGCCATCACGCTCGGCAGCCACCATGTGCTGCTGCGCACCGTGCCTGCGCGGCGCGGCCTGGCGATGCACGCGGTTCTCGACAAGTCGCAGTCGAACCTGACGTTGGTGCGCCTGCAGCTACAGCGGCTCGATCTGCTGCTCGAGGAAAGCGCGGTGCCACGGTAGCGTCTTCGCGTGCGGCTTTGCCTGTTGTGTGGAGAGCGCAAATCAGCGGGCGAAGGCGCTGCGGTGCTCGGGGTTCCGCACCGGCTGGCCCCAAGCTTTGCGCGCGCGCACGCTCACGCGCGCGCACCCGTGTCAGTGCACCACGCGGGTGAAGACGAAGGTGTCGCCTTCGACATCCACCGGCACCACATCCTTCGGCCCGAACCTGCCTTCGAGGATCAGCTTGGCCACCGGGTTCTCGATGCGCTGCTGGATGGCACGCTTCAACGGCCGCGCGCCGAACGCCGGGTCGAAGCCGACCTTGGCCAGCGCCGCCAAAGCTTGCGCCGAGACGTCGAGCTTCAGGTCCATCTTCGCCATTCGCTGCTCCAGCGTCCTCAGCTGAATCTTTGCGATGGACTCGATGTTCTTCGCATCGAGCGCGTGGAAGACCACGGTCTCGTCGATGCGGTTCAGGAACTCGGGGCGGAAGTGATTCTTGACCTCGGCCCAGACCGCTTCGCGGATCAGCTCGCTGTCCTGCCCGGCCATCTGCATGATCATGTGCGAGCCGAGGTTGCTCGTCATCACGATCACGGTGTTCTTGAAGTCCACGGTGCGGCCCTGGCCGTCGGTCAGGCGGCCATCGTCGAGCACTTGCAGCAGCACGTTGAACACGTCCGGGTGCGCCTTCTCCACCTCGTCGAGCAGCAGCACGCAATACGGCTTGCGGCGCACGGCCTCGGTCAGCGTGCCGCCTTCGTCGTAGCCGACGTAGCCCGGCGGCGCGCCGATCAGCCGGCTCACCGAGTGTTTTTCCATGAACTCGCTCATGTCGACGCGGACCATGTGGTCTTCGCTGTCGAAGAGGAAGCCGGCCAGCGCCTTGCACAACTCGGTCTTGCCGACCCCCGTCGGGCCGAGGAACAGGAACGAACCATATGGCCGGTTTGGGTCGGACAGGCCCGCGCGTGAACGGCGGATCGCGTTGGCCACCGCAGTGATCGCCTCGTCCTGCCCGACCACGCGCTCGTGCAGCTTGCCTTCCATCTGCAAGAGCTTGTCGCGCTCGCCCTGCATCAGCTTGGACACCGGAATGCCCGTCGAGCGCGAGACCACTTCGGCGATCTCTTCGGCACCAACCATCGTGCGCAGCAACTGCGGCTTGCCGGTGCCCTTCTTGCCGGTCTCCTTGGCCTGCGCTTCCTTCAGCCGCTTTTCGAGCTCCGGCAACTTGCCGTACTGCATCTCGGCGACCTTGTTGAAGTCGCCTTTGCGCGTCGATTCGTCGATCTGGTGGCGGATGCGGTCGATCTCTTCCTTGACGTTCGCACTGCCTTGCGCCGTCGCCTTCTCGCTCTTCCAGATTTCTTCGAGGTCGGCAGCCTCACGTTCGAGCTTGGCGATCTCTTCTTCGATCAAC
>JANNJX010000379.1:0-13616 GCA_031396005.1 Burkholderiales bacterium | reverse complement strand
GGCGAGAACGGATCGAGCATGCCCTTGTTCTCGCCGGCGGTGAGCAGGCGGCGCTCGACGCCGAGCTTTTCCATCGTGCCGGTGAAGCCGAAGCCGTCCATCAGCACGCCGATCGAGCCGACCAGGCTGGCCTTGTCGACGTAGATCTCGTCGGCTGCGACGGCGATGTAGTACGCGCCCGAAGCGCAGATCTCCTCGACCACCGCATAGACTTTCTTGCCGTGCTTGGCCTTCAGGCGCTTGATCTCGTCGTTGACGATGCCGGCCTGCACCGGGCTGCCGCCGGGCGAGTTGATGCGCAGCACGATCGCCTGCGCGGCCTTGTCCTCGAAGGCGTTCTTCAGCGCGGCGACGATGCGCTCGGCGCTGGCCTCACCGCCGGGCGCGATCTCGCCGCGCACTTCGACCAATGCGGTGTGCGGCAGCCCCGACGCGGCAGCGTGGTTGCGGGCTGACAACATGCTCCACAACAACGCCAGCGCGATGCCCAGCCAGGCCAGGCGGAAGAAGATGCGCCAGCGGCGCTCGCTGCGCCGGTCTTTGAGCAGCGCATGGGCCACGTTCTCGAGCGTGGCCTTGATCGCGGGACGCGACGCGCCAGCCGCCGTCGCGCCGCTCACGGTCTGCGGCGGCGGTGGTGGCACGGGCGGCGGCGTGGTCGGCGCGAAGTCGTCGGAGGAGTTCATGGCGAAGCGGGTCCTGCAGTGGGGGCGGCGTCGTCGAAGGACAGCGGCGCGATGTCGCGGCAAGGATACCAAGTCACCTCGCCGTCGCTCTCGCGAACCTCGACCGGCATCAGCCGGCCGCGGCCGCAGGGCCCGCCCAGGCAATGGCCGCTGGCCGGTGCGTATTGCGCACCATGCACGGCGCAGACGATCGTCGTGCGCTCGGCATCGAGAAACTCACCCGGGTTCCAGTCGAGCTCGGTCGGCACATGGGCGCAGCGGTTGATGTAGGCGACGACGCTGCCGTCGATGCGCAGCGCAAAGGCACGCGCCGGCTGGCGCCACAGCATGACGTCGAAGCCGACACCACGGCCGCGTTCGATCAGTTCATCGCTGCGGCACAAGGGTTGCGGCTCATGCATGCGAGACAAGCCAGTCGTGCAACTCGCGCGTCGAATGCGCCACGTGCAGCGGCCCGAACTCGGCAAACGCCGCGTGCTCGTGCGCGCCGAACGACACGGCCACGCTTGGCGTGCCGGCGTTCTTCGCCAGCAGCAGGTCGTGCGTGGTGTCGCCGACCATCAGCGTGCGCGCGGGCTCGGCGCCAAGCTCGCGCATCAGCTCGTGCAGCATCAGCGGATCGGGCTTCGATGCGGTCTCGTCGGCGGTGCGCGTGCCGTCGAACAAGCCCTTCAATTGCGAGTGCGCCAGCGCATCGTCCAAGCCCCGGCGGCCCTTGCCGGTGGCCACGGCCAGGCCGTGGTGACGTGCCTTCAGCGCGTGCAACATGTCCAGCGTGCCCGCGAACAGACTCAACTCGTCCTGGCGGGCAACGTAGTGGTGGCGGTAGCGCGCAGCCAACTCGGGGTAGCGCGCGGCCGGCAGGTCGGGCACGGCGTGGCGCAGCGCATCCTGCAGGCCCAGGCCGATCACGTAGGCGGCGGCGCTGTCGCTCGGCACGGCGGCGCCGACATCGGCGCAGGCGGCCTGAATGCAGCGCACGATCAGCGCCGTCGAGTCGGACAGGGTGCCGTCCCAGTCGAAGACGATCAGGTCGAAACGACGCTTCAAAGCTGCTCCAGAAGTTGCGCGCACTCTATCGGCAGCGGCGCATCGAGCATGATGCGCTCGCCGCTCGTCGGGTGATCGACGGCCAGGTGTCTGGCATGCAGGAACATGCGCGCAAAGCGGTGTTCGCCGCGCGCCATCAGCCGGTTGGCGGCGAAGTCGCCGTACTTCGGGTCGCCGACGATCGCATGACCCTCGTGCGCCAGATGCACGCGAATCTGGTGCGTGCGGCCGGTCTTCAGCGTCACGTCGAGCAGCGTGTGCTGGGCGAACTTGCGCGCCACCTTGACCAGCGTGATCGAGCGCCGTGCGTCGAGGTTGTCGGCGCCGGCAGCGCGCACGTGGCGCTCGCCTTGCGCATCGAGCGTCTTCAGCAGTGCGACGTCGATCACCTTCTTGCTCACCGGCCAGGCACCATCGACCAGCGCCGCGTAGATCTTCACCGTGCCGCGCTCGCGGAACTGGTCTTGCACATGCGTCAGCGCGCTGCGCTTCTTGGCCAGCAGCAGCACGCCGGAAGTTTCCTTGTCCAGGCGGTGCACGAGTTCGAGGAACTTCGCCGCCGGACGCGCCCGGCGCAACTGCTCGATGACGCCGAAGGCCACACCCGAGCCGCCGTGCACCGCCACGCCGGCCGGCTTGTCGATGGCCAGCAGGTGATCGTCCTCGAAGAGCACGGCGAACTCGCGTGGCGGCACGGCGGCTTCTGCCCTGGGCGCGGCGGTGCGAACCGGCGGCAGCCGAATCTCGTCGCCCAGCACGAGGCGCGTGTCCGCCGCCGCCCGGCCCTTGTTGACGCGCACCTCTCCGGAGCGGATAACGCGATAGACATGCGTCTTCGGCACGCCCTTGAGCAGCCGCAGCAGGAAGTTGTCGAGCCTCTGGCCCTCGCTGCCCTCATCGACGAGCAGCCGTTGCACCTGCGCTGTCGCTTTGCCCCCTATAATGCTTTGGACCACGTTGTTGCCGTAAGTGCTTGATTCGCTACGAGTTTAGCGGTCGCACACGAGCAGCGTGGAGGTGATGCAACACTTGCTGCGTGCCGCGGGCCGTGGTCCCAGAGTGACCCGGAAGCCGCGCGATGCGAGTGGCAGAGAAATGCGAATCCAACCCACGGTGGGCCTGGCCCGCCGCGATAAAAGAACAAGGTTTAACGGTGCAGGCCCTGCCTGCATCCGCGTCCAGCTCCCTGACCATGCTGTTCCTGCCCGCTTTGACCCACGACCCGCGCGTTCACGATGCGCTGCGGGGATGGTCGGCCGTGCGCGACCGGTGGTCCGCAACGGCTGACACGCACGCGCCAACGCCAACGCCGCGCTGATCTCGCTCCAACAGAAGAGCGACACCCAGCGCAGCCGCGGTCCAAGGCGGTTCCTTGGTGGGCTTCGCGCTCCTCGTGCATCGATGTTGTGTAGACACGATGTTTGGAGAACCCATGAAGCGCATGCTGATCAACGCGACGCAGCCCGAAGAGCGTCGCCTGGCGATCGTCGATGGCCAAAAGCTGGTCGATTTCGAAACCGAGCTCGAAGGGCGCGAACAGCGCAAGGGCAACATCTACAAGGCGGTGGTGACGCGCGTCGAGCCGTCGCTCGAGGCCTGCTTCGTCGATTACGGCGAAGACCGCCACGGCTTCCTGCCGTTCAAGGAAATCTCGAAGGCTTACTTCAAGGAGGGCGTCAGCGTCCGCGACGCCAAGATCCAGGACGTGTTGTCCAACGGCAGCGAGCTGCTGGTACAGGTGGAAAAAGAAGAGCGCGGCAACAAGGGCGCGGCGCTGACGACGTTTGTGTCACTCGCCGGCCGCTACCTGGTGCT
This sequence comes from Burkholderiales bacterium, assembly GCA_031396005.1. Taxonomy (GTDB): domain Bacteria; phylum Pseudomonadota; class Gammaproteobacteria; order Burkholderiales; family Burkholderiaceae_C; genus CADEEN01. The sequence goes on along the minus strand of JANNJX010000379.1, from coordinate 10,065 downwards.
GATGCCCAACAACCCGCGCGGCGGCGGCGTCTCGCGCCGCATCGAGGGCGAAGACCGCGAAGAGCTGAAGGAAAACCTCGACCAGCTCGACTACCCGAAGGGCATGAGCCTGATCGCGCGCACCGCCGGCATCGGCCGCACCGCGCCCGAGCTGCAGTGGGACTTGAACTACATGCTCAAGTTGTGGGAGGCGATCGACGGTGCTTCCAAGGCCGGCAAGGGCGCCTTCCTGATCTACCAGGAAAGCTCGCTCGTCATCCGCGCCATCCGCGACTACTTCACCGCCGACATCGGCGAGATCCTGATCGACACCGACGACATCTACGATCAGGCCAAGCAGTTCATGAACCACGTGATGCCGGAGACGGCCAATCGCGTCAAGCGCTACCGCGACGACGCGTCGCTGTTCTCGCGCTTCCAGATCGAGCACCAGATCGAGACGGCGTTCTCGCGCACCGTCACGCTGCCCTCGGGCGGCGCGATCGTCATCGACCACACCGAGGCGCTGGTCTCGATCGACGTCAACAGCGCGCGCTCCACGCGCGGCAGCGACATCGAAGAGACCGCGACGCGCACCAACCTCGAAGCGGCCGACGAGATCGCACGCCAGATGCGGCTGCGCGACCTCGGCGGTCTCTTGGTGATCGACTTCATCGACATGGAAGAGTCGAAGAACCGGCGTGACGTGGAGCAGCGCCTGCGCGAGGCGATGAAGTTCGACCGCGCGCGCGTGCAATACAGCGCGATCTCGAAGTTCGGTTTGCTCGAGTTGTCGCGGCAACGCCTCAGGCCGGCGCTGAGTGAAGGCAGCCACATCACCTGCCCGCGCTGCAACGGCACCGGCCACATCCGCGACACCGAATCCTCGGCGCTGCAGATCCTGCGCATGGTTCAGGAAGAGGCGCTGAAGGACAACACAGCCGCGGTGCACGTGCAGGTACCGGTCGAGGTGACGTCGTTCCTGCTCAACGAAAAGCGCAGCGAGATCACGAAGATCGAGTTGAAGCAGCGCGTCAACGTGCTGCTGATCCCGAACCCGCACATCGAAACGCCGAACTACAAGCTGGAGCGCCTGCGCCACGACGATCCGCGCCTCGAGGCCTACAAGGCCTCGTACACGATGATCGAGGAGCCGGACGACGAGGTCGGCATCACGCGCCGCGAGAAGGCCAAGGATCGGCAGGAGCCGGTGATCAAGGGCGTGCTGCCGGATCAGCCTGCACCGGTGGCTCCGCCAAAAGCCGAGCCGGTGGCCGTTGCGCCGGTGGTGGTCGCGGCGCCGCGGCCGGCGCCCGTGGCCGAGCAGCCGCCAGCCGGCGGCGGATTTTTCTCGTGGGTCAAGAAGCTGTTCGCAGGTGATGCAGCGCCGGCGGCGGCGCCGTCGCCCACCGCCGCGACCACGCCCGCCGTCGAAGCCAAGCCGAGGGCCGGCGATCGCGCCGAGCGCACAGACCGTGGTGAACGTGGCGAGGGCCGCGGCCAGCAGCGCGGTGAGCGCGGCGGCCGAGGGGGTCGCGGCGGACGCGGTGAACGTACCGAACGTGGCGAGGGCCGCCGCGGCGAAGGCCGTGAACAGCGCGAACCGCGCGACAACCGCGAAGGGCGCGGCGACAACCGTCGCAACGAGGCTCAACAAGGCCCGCGCGATGCACAACAGCAGCAGCCCGTGGCCCAGCCACCGCGCGAGGCCCGTGAACCGCGTGAGCCGCGTCCGCCCCGCGGCGAAGGGGGACGCCGCAACGAAGCGCCCGCGCCTAAACCTGAAACCGATTTGCTGCCTGCCGCTCAACTGGCATTGATCGACGGCGCCGCCATGCCCGCGGCCGCTGAAGGCGTGCTGCCGCCGGTCGAAAGCGACACCAACGGCGACCGTGAAGGTGCGCGCCGCCGCCGCCGCCGCGGTGGCCGCGGCCGCAACCGCGGTGAAGGCGCGCCCGGCGACGGCGGGGCCAACGGCAGCGACGAGGCCGTGCTCGAAGGCGGCAGTGATCTGCCGGACAACGTGGAGGCCTTCGAGCTTGAGCCGAGACAAGCCGTTGCGGTTGCAGCGGCCGAGCCGGCCGTCGATGCGCCGGTGATCGACGCGCCGGTGATCGAGGCACCGTTGATCGAAGCCCCGGCGGTGCCGCTGCCGGTGGCCACGACGCGGCCGATCGTCGTCGCCACGCCGGCGCCCGCGGCGCAGACCAAGGCTGAACCTTATGCGCTGCCGATCGACCGCCTCAACGCGGTGGCCAGCGCTGCAGGACTGGAGTGGGTGCACTCCGATAGCGACAAAGTGCGCACCGCGCAGGCCGCGATCGCTGCCGAAGCGAAGCCGCTGCGGGTGCCGCGCGAGCCCAAGCCGACGGTGGCGATCGACGACGGCCCGCTGATCCTGGTCGAGACGAAGAAGGACCTGTCGCAGATCAAGCTGCCGTTCGACCGAGCCTGAGCACGGACGCGCGAAACGCGCAGCAATTCCAAGCGAACGCCGCGGATCGCGGCTTAGCCTGGCCGCTGGCGTTGCCCCCTTGAGGGGGAGGCGGCGAAGCCGCTTCGGGGGTGCGCCTAATACCGGCGCGGGCCGCTGCCGTCGTCGCCTTCGATCAGCAGCGTGCGCTGCGTCAGGCTGACGGCGAGCGCGATCCAGGTGCGGTTTTGTGTCCAGCGCATGGCCAAACGGTCGTCGTCGCTGTCTTGCAGCTCGAAGCTGCCGGCGAACGCCGGATGGCGGTTGCGCAGACGGATCAGGTCGAGCAGATCACGCACCACCGGGCGCTGCAGCGCAGCGTCGATCTCGTCACGGCTGAAGTGGTGGCGGTTGATGTCGCGGCCGACGCCCGAGCGCTCGAGCACCGCCATGTCGTTCTCGCCGGCGAGCAGGCCGACGTGGTAGACCTGCGGTACGCCGGGCAGGAAGAACTGGATCGCGCGCGCGATCAGGTCCAAATCGACGCGCTGGGCGATCTCGATCTGGCGCCGGTAGTACGAGTGCACTCGACCAGCACCTCGATGCTCGAGCGCTTGGCGCGGGCGGCGAACTCGGCGATGAAGTCGAAGGTCTCGGGCAGCATGAATCAGCTCGTGCCCGGCCGCTGGTGGCGACGTCACGGCAGGCGGTCGAGGGCGCGCCGGTACACCGGGTCGTGCATCAACTCGTCCCAGGCCAGCGGCGGCGAGTTCGGCAGCAGCGCAAGGCGTCGCGCATCGCTTTGCGCGCTCAGCGCGACGCGGCCGGCCTCGACCGAGCGCTGCAACCCGGTGATGAGTTCGTCGACTGCCGCGCCGCCATCGACGCTCTGATTGCACAGCAGCACCATGTCGCAGCCGGCGTTGAGCGCAACGGCCGCAGCTTCGGCGTAGCTCACGTCACGGCCATCGATACAGCGCGCGCCTGCCATGCTCAGGTCGTCGCTGAAGATCGCGCCGGTGAAGCCGAGTTGCGAGCGCAGAATATCTTGCAGCCAGCGCGCGGAAAAGCCAGCCGGGCGCGCATCGACTTTCGGGTAGATCACATGCGCCGGCATCACGGATTGCAGGCTCGTCGACAGCCAGCCGTAGGGCGCGGCGTCGTCGGCCAGGATCGTCTTCAGCGCCCGCTTGTCGATCGGCACATCGACGTGCGAGTCTGCGGCGACGAAACCGTGACCGGGGAAGTGCTTGCCGCACGCGGCCATGCCGGCTTGCAGCAGACCGTGCATGACGCTCTTGGCCAGCATCGTCGTCACGCGCGCATCGCGGTGGAAGGCGCGGTCGCCGATCACGCCCGACGGGCCATGGTCCAGATCGAGCACCGGCGTGAAGGAGAAGTCCACACCACAGGCGCGCAACTCGCTGGCGAGCACGTGGCCGCAGGCCGTGGCGGCGTCGGAGGCGGCCAGAGCGTCGCTCATCCACAACTCGCCGAGCACGCGCATCGGCGGCAGGTGCGTGAAGCCGTCGCTCTTGAAGCGCTGCACGCGGCCGCCTTCGTGATCGACGCAGATCAGCAGGTCCTCGCGCAGCGCCTTGATGTCGGCGCAGAGCGTGGTCAACTGGCGCCGGTCTTGCCAGTTGCGGGCGAAGAAGATCAGGCCGCCGACGAGCGGGTGCTTCAAACGTTCGCGGTCGGCAGCGGCGAGCGTCGCGCCGGCGATGTCGATGATCAGGGGCGACGCGTCACTCATGTTCTTGTTCCACCACGACGAAAGCGCAAGCGTAGCTGCTTTCATCGCTGACGCTGACCTGCGCGGCGAGGCGGCGCGAGGTGAACCAGTCGAGCAGCGCGCCGTGCAGACGGATCTCGGGTTTGCCGCTCGCCGCCTTGACGATCTCGCAGCTTTGCCAGGTCATCGGCGAGCGCATGCCCAGACCGATGGCTTTGGAAAACGCCTCTTTGGCGGAGAAGCGCGTGGCCAGATAGGCCACGCCGCGCGCTTCGGTCTTGGCGCGGCGCGCGCGAAAGACTTCGATCTCGTGGGGACCGAGCACACGCTGCGCGAATCGCTCGCCGTGACGCTCCAATGCTTTCGCGATGCGCGTGATGTCGCAGATGTCGGTGCCGATGCCGTAGATCACTTACGCGTAGGCTTTTTGGATGCAGCGCTGGTAGTCACGCACGGTCTCGGTGTAGCCCAGTTCGAGCGCGTCGGCGATCAGCGCGTGGCCGATCGACACCTCTCGCACGCCGGGCACAGCGCTCAGGAAGTCGGTGAGGTTGGCGCGGTTCAGGTCGTGGCCGGCGTTGATGCCCAGTCCGGCGGCCAGCGCGGCGTTCGCCGCGGCGGCGTAGCGTTCGAGTTGCGCGCCCTGCGCAGCCGTGCCATGCGCCGCGGCGTAAGGCTCGGTATAGAGCTCGACGCGGTCGGCGCCGATCGCGGCCACGTGCGCCATCGCCGCGGGGTCGGGGTCCATGAAGAGGCTGACGCGCACACCGAGCGCACGCGCTTCCTGCACAAGCGGCGCCACGCGCGGCAAGTCACTGATCGAAAACCCGTGGTCGCTGGTGAACTGGCCCGGCGCGTCGGGCACGAACGTCGTCTGGTGCGGTCGGTACTCACGCACAAAGCCCATCAGGTTGTCGAACGGGTTGCCTTCGAGGTTGAACTCGGCGTTGGGCCACTGCTTCATCAGCGCCGCGAGTTCTCGCACATCGTCGGCGCGGATGTGGCGCGCATCGGGCCGCGGGTGTACGGTGATGCCTTGTGCACCGGCTTCGAGGCACAGCGTCGCCGCGCGCAGCACGCTCGGGATGCCGAGGTGGCGCGTGTTGCGCAGGTGGGCGACCTTGTTGACGTTGACCGACAGCGAACAGCGACCGTGGCGATCGTGCGCTTCGGGAGCCATCAGCGGATTCATGAGGGATTCATCGTGGCGTCAGAAGAGGTTGCAGTTCGAGCATCACCTCGCGCGTGCGCAGTGGCGCTCCGCCCAGATGGTACGCAAGCCAGTGGCGCAATTGCCGGCGCAGCGGCTGAACGACCGGGCGGCAGGCGGTGCGCAGCGCGTCGAGGTCGCGAGACGCCATGGCGGTTTGCAGCGCAATGAAGTGCACGCCGCTGATCGCCGCATCGTCTTCATTGCGCGCATCGATCAGGCCGGCTTCCGGCCGCAGCAGGTAGCGGCGCGCCAAGTCGAGCGCCTGCTGTGTCGATGTCGTGCGCGCAAGGTCAGGCAGGTGGCCCGTCTCGGCCAGCAGCGTCAGCTCGAAGGCCCGCAAGGCGGCCGACTCTTCGGTGCTGCCGAGATGCGGCAGCGTGGCCGCATACGCGTCCCACAACGCCGGGTGCGGATCGTCGCGCGCCAGCAGCTTCATCACGAGTTCGTTGAGATAGAAGCCGGCGAGCAAGGCCTCGCCGTCGGCCACGGGCACACCACCGCCCCATTCGGCGCCGCGCAGGTTGCGGATGTCGTTCGCCGATTCGTCGCGCGCGGCGCGGCCAAAGGCGACGTTGATGCGCTGAAACGGCATCAGCACCGCACGCAGGTTCGACGTCGGCCGCTTCGCGCCTTTGGCCGCCACGGCCACGCGGCCTGCGTCGCGCGTGAACAGATCGACGATCAGGCTCGACTCGCTCCAGTCGTAATGGTGCAGCACGTAAGCCAAATGCGGCGCCGCAACTCTCATGCGCGAAGCGCGAGCACGTCGTCCACCACCTCGCGGCACGCGGCCTGATCGTCCTCGCTCAGCCGGTCGAAAACGTCCCACATTGCCTGCGCATGGTGGGCGAGTTCGGCCTCTTCGCCGCGAGCATGGTGCACACGCGCCATCGCTTCATGCGCCGACAGATGCTCGAACGGCGCGGCGTGATGGCGCAGGCACACCGCCAGGCACTGCGCGGCGTGCAGCCAGGCCTGGTCGTGCCGGCCGGCCGACAGGTGTGTGAGCGCCAGGCAGTACTCCGCCCGCTCAATGTGCAGCCAGGTGCCGGCGCGCGACCAATGCTCGCGGCTGGCGGCAGCCAGGCGCAGCATCGCTTGCGTTTGCACGTCACTGCGCTCGGCGCCGATCTCTTCGAGCTCCCAGGCCATGTTGTTGCAGGCCACGGCCAGCGGCCGGTGGTCTTGCGGTGTGGCGTCGGGCAGAGCGGCCAAGCGCTGCGTGGCCGATGCGATCAGGTCCAGCGCGCGCGCGAGCTGCCCGCGGCCGAGGCACATCGCAGCGGCGGCGCTTTCGGCGCGCACGGTCTCGGTGGCAGTGAGGCGCTGCGTCGCACGGCGCCGGCGTTGCGCGATGTCGAGCGTGGCCTGCGCCACGCGCAGGTCCGACCGCACGGTGTCGTCCACCATCGGATGCATGCGCAAGGCGTCGAGCCGCCAGCGCGCATCGTCGAAGCGGCCGAGGTGTTCGCCGAGCAGGTTGACGACCAGTCGCACGAGCGCGCTCAGGTGTTCGGGTTGCTGCGGCGGCGGCGTGCGCAGGCGCAGTCGTCTGGCAACCGCGTCGCTGCGCGTCGCGTGGTCGGTCCAGGCGCGGGAGAGGAAGGTGTCGAACGCGTTGGTGGCCGCCCTACTCGTAGCCATAACTGCGCAAGTGCTCCTCGTTCTGCGCCCAACCTGCACGCACCTTGACCCAAACCTCCAGAAAAACCTTGGCACCGAGCAGGCGCTCCAACTCCTGGCGGGCTTCGCTGCCGATGCGCTTCAGCCGCTCGCCACCCTCGCCGATGATCATGCCCTTGTGCGCCTCGCGCATGACGACGATGGTGGCGGCGATGCGCCGCAAGTTTCCTTCTTCCTCGAATTTGTCGATGACGACGGTCGAGCTGTAGGGCAGCTCGTCGCCGGTCAAGCGAAACAGTTTCTCGCGGATGAGCTCGCTGGCGAGAAAGCGTTCGCTGCGGTCGGTGAGTTCGTCTTCGGCATAGAACCAGGCCTGCTCGGGGAGGTGCTTCGAAACGATGGCGGCCAGGCGTGGCATGTCGGCCTGTCTCGTTGCCGACAGCGGCACGAACTCGGTGAAGTCGCGGCGCTCGCGCACCTGCGCCAGCCACGGCAGCACGTCGTCGCGGCGCTTCATCGCGTCCAACTTGTTGGCCACCAGCAGCACCGGCTTGTCGTCGGGCAGCAGCGCCAGCACCTTGGCATCGGCGAGGGTGAACTTGCCGGCCTCGACGACGAACAACACCACGTCGACGTCGGACAGCACGCTGCGCACGGTGCGGTTGAGGTTGCGGTTCAGCGCATTGCCGTGCTGCGTCTGGAAGCCCGGCGTATCGACGAAGACGCATTGCGCGCCGGCCTCGGTGCGGATGCCGGTGATGCGGTGACGCGTCGTCTGCGCCTTGTTCGACGTGATGCTGATCTTCTGGCCGACGAGCGCGTTGAGCAGCGTGCTCTTGCCGACGTTGGGCCGGCCGACGATGGCTACCAAGCCACAACGTGGCGGTGTCTGTTGGTCGGCAGAGTCCAAGGAAGTAGGTGACAGGTCAGGACTGCAACGGTCCGTCCGGTTTGTCGCTGGCTTTCAAGCTGTCGAGCATACGCCGTGCGGCATCCTGCTCGGCGCTGCGCCGCGACTTGCCTTCGCCGTGTTCGGCCAGGCCGAGCGCCGGCACCGCGCATTCGACGTCGAAGGTCTGCGCATGCGACTGGCCGCGCGTGGCGACGATGCGATAGGCCGGCACCGAGAGCTTCCTCGCCTGCAACCACTCCTGCAGCTCGGTCTTGGCATCCTTGCTCCAGCCGTCGATGTCGCTGCCGGCGATGGTCTCGCCGAACAGGCGCTGCACGAGCGCTTGCGCCGGCGCGTAGCCGCCGTCGAGGAAGGTCGCGCCGATCAGCGCCTCGACACAGTCAGCCAGGATCGACGGCCGCTGCGCACCGCCGCCGCGCGCTTCGCCTTCAGACAGGCGCAGCACATCCGACAGACCGATCGCCAGCGCGACTCGGGCCAGGCTGTCCTCACGCACGAGGTGCGCGCGAACGCGGGTCAAATCGCCTTCGTCGGAGCCGGCAAAGCGCTCATAGAGCAGCGCCGAGATGGCGGTCTGCAGCACGGCATCGCCGAGGAACTCGAGGCGCTCGTTGTGCTCGGCGCTGGCGCTGCGGTGGGTCAGCGCGCGGTTCAGCAGGGCGCTGCTGGCGAAGCGGTGCCCCAGGCGTTGTTGCAGTGCTGCCAACGAATCCATCGACATTCAGTTGGAACGGCCCTCGCCGCTGTACTTGATGAGCAGGAACACCGGATCGAACAACGGCACTTCCTTGTCGTAGGCGAAGCGGATCACGACCTTGTCGTTCTCCTTGGTGATTTGCAGGTCCTTGCCGCTGATGCTGGAGATCGAGTACTCGATGTTCTTCTGCCGCTCGAAGGCAGCGCGAATCTCGGGAACCGTGCCGGGGGTTTCCTGGGCGAGCTTCTTGACGGCGCGCTGGATGGTGGTGAACTCGTTGATCGTCGGCAACACGCGAATGACGATCAGCGCCACCATCGCCACGAGGATGCCCCAGAACAGCAGCCCGAGCAGCGAGATGCCGCGTTGGCGAGCGCCGGCTGCGCGTTGGGTCTTGACTCGCATCATGGATCGTTCTCCAGGCATTTCTGAGAGCGGCGCCATCAACGGAAGGTGCCGATACGACCGAGGTTACCGAAATTCATCCACACGAAGAAGGCCCGGCCCTTGAGATTTCGATCGGGAACGAAGCCCCAGTAGCGCGAATCGACGGAATTGTCACGGTTGTCTCCCATCACGAAGTAGTGGCCGGCGGGCACTTTGCAGGCGACGCCTTCGGCGCTGTAGCGGCAGGCCTCGCGGTTCGGAAACTGCTCGGCGCCGGGGACGAAGGGCGGGCGGTCGGCGAGCAGCAGGATGCGGTGATCGACACCGACCAGGTTCTCGCGCAGTTGCTGTGTGTACTTGTGGCTTTCTTCGTCGAGGTAATCGGGCAGCGCCGTCGTCTCGACCGCCTTGCCGTTGATGCTGAGCTTCTTGTTCAGCCACGCCACGTCGTCGCCGGGCAGGCCGACGACGCGCTTGATGTAGTCGATGCGCGGGTCGGGCGGGTAGCGGAAGACGACCACGTCGCCGCGCGCGGGTTCGCCAGTCGCCAGCACCTTCTTGTCGACCACCGGCAGGCGCACGCCGTAAGCGAACTTCTGCACCAGGATCAGATCACCCGACTCGAGCGTCGGCAGCATCGAACCTGACGGAATCTTGAACGGCTCGAACAGGAACGAGCGCAGCAGGAAGACGATCAGGATCACCGGGAACAGGCCCGCGGTCCAGTCGAGCCACCAGGGTTGCGCCAGGATCCTGGCGCGCGCTGTTTCGGTGAAGCTGTTGTCGACTTTCTCGATGCCCTGCTTGGCCAGGTCGGCGCGCCGAGCGGCGACCTCGGCCTCCGCCCGTGCAGCGGCCTTGGCTCGCGCCGGCGCAAAGTACAAGCGCTCGGCCAGCCAGTACAGGAACGTGACCAGCGTCAGCAGAAACAGCAGCAGCGAGAAGTCGCCGATCCATCGGTCCTGAAACCAGCCGCCGAGATAGACCAGCAGCGCGCCGTACAGCAGCGCGGTCAAAGTGCCCATGAAACCCATCAATCATCCACCTGGAGAATGGCCAGGAACGCCTCTTGCGGCACCTCGACGGTGCCGATCTGCTTCATGCG
>JANNJX010000363.1:0-2392 GCA_031396005.1 Burkholderiales bacterium | reverse complement strand
AGCGCGGTCGACCAGAACGCCGCGGCGATGCAGGTTGCCGAGGCGCAGGTCGCGCTGGCGCGGGCACAACTGTCACGGCTGGCGATCATGGCGCCGTTCGACGGCATCGTCGGCATCCGCAGCGTCGCGCTCGGCGACTACGTCAAGGACGGCGCCGACCTCGTCAGCCTCGAAGACCGTTCACGCATGTGGGTCGACTTCCGTCTGCCCGAACGGTTCGTCGGCCAGACCAAAGTCGGGCAGGCGGTGCAGGTCTCGCTCGACGCGATGCCGGGCCAGCCGTTCGTCGGCAAGGTCGAAGCGCTCGATGCGCTGGTCGATGCCAACGGCCGCTCGCTGCTGGTGCGCGCCCGCATCGATCAGCCGGGCGAAACGTTGAAGTCCGGCATGTTCGCGCGGGCTCGCGTCGTCTTCGCCGTGCGCGAGCGCGCGCTGATGGTGCCGGAAGAAGCGCTGGTGCCGCAGGGCGGCAAGCAGTACTTGATCAAGGCGGTGCCGGCGCCGGGCGGCGCGGCGTCGGCGGTGGCCGGCAACGGCAGCGGCCCCGCACTCGTCTCGCAACGTCTGGAGGCCAAGCTCGGCGTGCGCCAAGCCGGCAAGGTGGAGATCTTGGAAGGCCTGTTGCCCGGCGACATGGTCGTCACCGCAGGCCAGGCGCGCGTGATGCGCGGTGATGCGCTGCCGTTGCGCGTGATCGACATCGGCAAGCCGCAAGCGGCGCAGCGGCCGGCAGGCGCTGCATCGGGCGCTGCATCGATGCCGCGCGCCGGCGCGCCGGCGTAACGCCGAGGAGCCATCGATGCGCATCTCCGAAACAAGCATCCGCCGCCCCGTGCTGGCGAGCGTCATGTCGCTGCTGATCCTGCTGCTCGGCCTGGTCTCGTACAACCAACTGACGGTGCGCGAATACCCGCGCATCGACGAGCCGGTGGTCACGGTCAGCACACGGCTCGTCGGTGCGTCGTCCGAGGTCATCGAGTCGCAGGTCACCAAGCCGCTCGAAGACTCGATTGCAGGCATCGACGGCGTTGACATCCTGACGTCGATCTCGCGCTCGGAGCAGAGCCAGATCACGGTGCGCTTCAAGCTCAGCAAGCCGCCCGAGGCGGCCGCCGCCGACGTGCGCGACCGCGTCGCCCGCGTGCGCAACCGCTTGCCCGACGCGGCAGACGAGCCGCAGGTGTCGAAGGTCGAGGCCGATGCGTCGCCGGTGATCTGGCTGGCCTTCACCAGCGAGACGATGACGCCGCTCGAAGTCACCGACATCATCAACCGCGTCGTCAAGCCGCGGCTGCAGACCATCCCGGGCGTGGCCGACGTTCAGATCGGCGGCGACCGCCGCTACGCGATGCGCATCTGGCTCGACCCGGACCGCCTTGCCGCCTACCGCATCACCGTGGCCGATGTCGAAGACGCGCTGCGCCGGCAGAACCTCGAGGTGCCGGCCGGCCGCATCGAGAGCCAGCAGCGTGAGTTCAGCGTCACCTCGCGCACCGACCTCAACACCGTGCCGCAGTTCGCCGAGATCGCGGTCAAGCAGGTCGGCACGTACACCGTGCGCCTGCGCGACGTCGGCCGCGTCGAGGAGTCGGCCGCCAGCGAGCGCAGCTACGTGCGCCTGAACGGCGTGCCGTCGATCTCTACCGGCATCATCCGCAACGCCACCGCCAACCCGCTCGAGGTGTCGCAAGGCGTGCGCGATTTGATGCCGCAGATCCAGCGCGACATCCCGCCGCAGCTGAAGGTGATCCAGGCCAACGACAACTCGGTCTTCATCGACCGCTCGATCAAGAGCGTGTACACGACGATCGCCGAGGCGGTGGCGCTGGTGGCGCTGGTGGTGTTCGTCTTCCTGCGCACGCTGCGCGCCTCGATCATTCCGCTGGTGACGATTCCGGTGAGCCTGATCGGCGCCTTCGCATTGATGGCCGCGGCCGGCTTCACGATCAACACGCTGACGCTGCTGGCGCTGGTGCTGGCGATCGGCCTGGTGGTCGACGACGCGATCGTCGTGCTGGAGAACATCTTCCGCCACATCGAGGAAGGCCTGACGCCGTTCCAGGCCGCGGTCAAGGGCGCGCGCGAGATCGCCTTCGCGGTGGTGGCGATGACGCTCACGCTGGCCGCCGTATTTGCACCGCTGGCCTTCACGCCAGGCCGCACCGGGCGGCTGTTTGGCGAATTTGCGCTCACGCTCGCTGGCGCGGTGGTGGTCTCGGGTTTTGTTGCGCTCACGCTCACGCCCATGATGTGCAGCAAGCTGCTGCGCCACAACCCCAAGCCCAATGCCTTCGACCGCGGCATGGAGCGCTTTCTCGTCGCGCTCACGCGGGGCTACTCGGCTCTGCTGCGCTGGACGCTGTCGCACCGCTGGCTGGTGGTGCTGGTGATG
>JANNJX010000337.1:0-4369 GCA_031396005.1 Burkholderiales bacterium | reverse complement strand
GCTTGCCGCCAACGAACGACCGAACGTCGTTCAAGGCGTCAGGCTGTCGTCCCTCTGCAGCGACTGCGCCGTCGTCGCCTCCGTCAAGCGCGAGACAAAGAAGGGCAAGGGTAGCGGCGTCGGCGCCCTCGGCGGCGCCGTGGCCGGCGGCGTGGTCGGCAACAAGACGACCGACAGCACGATCGGCACCGTCGGCGGCGCCGCGGTCGGTGGTCTGCTCGGCAACGAAATCGAGAAGCGAGTCAAGAAGGAAAAGGTCTGGGTCACTCGCGTGACGCTCAAAGACGGCAGCACGCGCAAGTTCACGTCCGAGTCCGAGCCGTCTTGGAACGCCGGCAGCGTGGTCGATATCGACAACGGCAGGCTGAGGTCGCGCTGAACGACGTGCAAGCGCCGCCGAGCGGCTACGGCGGCGGGTCGGCGACGAACCCAGGAAACGGCTCGGGCAGGCCCCGTCGCGGCGCGATGACGCCGCTGGCGAGCAGATTGGCATGGCTGTCGTAGCGCACCTGCACGATCTCTGCCGGCTGCGAAGTCGCGCGCTCGAATGCGGTGCGGCCAACCGGCGAGTGTTCGCGTTCGCCGTGGCCGGTGCCGAGCTTGTCGTTGTGCGATGGCGCCGCAGCCTCGCGCTCGCGTGCCGGCGCCGGCGTTGCCGACGGTGATGCCCGCGCTGCGTCGGCGGCGCTGCTGTTGTCGGCGCTGCGCCGAGACTCCTGCCGCGCGGCGCCGTCGCCGCGTCCGCCTAAGTACGGCACCGGCTCGAACGGCTGCGGACGCGGCAACGGCATGCGCTCGCGGAACGCCGCCACGCCGATCACGCCGACGTTGTGCGGCCGGTCGGTGCGCGCCGCGTACGAGTCGGGCAGCGCCGTGAAGTAGAACGCGGCCGCCTCGGCGTCGCTCTTGCGCCAGCCGGTGATGTCGGCGCTCTGCCAAGGCGACAGCACGTAGCCGGTCTGCGCCGCGGCAGCGTTTTCCCCGCTGATGGCATTGACGCCATCGACCGACAGCACGACGAGCACGCGCTCGCTGCTGCGGTTGGTCAAGCGCACGGCATAGCGCTCGCCGGGGCGGCCGGCGACGAAGGTGCTGCCGCGGTGGCGGTATTCCGCCAGCGCCGTGTTGCGGGCGCGGTCGACGATCTGCACGTCCACCAAGCGGCCTGCGGCGGCGCGCACCGGCGCGGCAACGCAGCCGCTCAGCGCTGCCGCCGCGGCGACCATGAAGAAGACTCGGCGCTCGACCATGTTGGTTCTCCAAGAGGGATGGGACAGCGTGATACGGCCGATCGCTGCCAACGGGGTCGAGCGTTCCGCGCGAACGCGCGCCGGCCAGCGTCAACCCACCGGCAGCGCCCGCCGCCACTGCATCGCCTCGGCGATGTGCGTGGCCTGCAGTGTCGGGCTGGCGGCCAGGTCGGCGATCGTGCGTGCCACTTTCAGCACGCGGTGCAGGCCGCGGCCGGTCCAGCCCAGGCGCTCGGCCGCGCGCTGCAGCAGCGCACGGGCGGCATCGTCGAGCGCGCAGTGCGTGTCGATGCCGGCGGGGGTGAGCTCGGCGTTGGCGTGGCCCTGGCGTTGCAGCGCACGCTGGCGAGCGGCGAGCACGCGCGCCGCCACCACGCGGCTCGATTCGCCGTCGCGCGCACCCATCAACTCGTCGGGTTTGACGGCCGGCACCTCGACCTGCAGGTCGATGCGGTCGATCAACGGCCCCGACAGCCGGCCCTGGTAGCGCGCCACATGGTCGGGCGTGCAGCGGCAGTGCCGTCCGCTGTTCATCACCGCGCCGAGCCAGCCGCAAGGGCAGGGGTTCATCGCCGCGACGAGCTGGAAGCGCGCTGGAAAAGTGGCCTGACGCGCCGCGCGCGAGATCGTGATGCGGCCGGTCTCGAGCGGTTCGCGCAGCGCTTCGAGGGCGCCGCGCGGCATCTCGGGAATTTCGTCGAGGAAGAGGACGCCGCCGTAGGCCAGCGAGATTTCGCCCGGCCGCGGTGGCGAGCCGCCGCCGACGATGGCCGGCGCCGTGGCGCTGTGGTGCGGCGCGCGAAACGGCCGCACCTTCCACTGTGCGGCGTCGAACGCGCCGGCCAGGCTGGCGATGGCCGCACTGGCCAGCGCTTCGGCCTCGCTCATCGGCGGCAACAGACCGGGCAGGCGCTGGGCGAGCATCGACTTGCCGGCGCCCGGCGGGCCGACCATCAACAGGCTGTGCGCGCCGGCGGCGGCGATTTCGAGCGCGCGCTTGGCGGTGGCCTGGCCGCGCACGTCGGCCAGGTCGTGCAGCATCGCGCCGCCCGGCGTGCCGGCGCGTACGCACAGCGCGCGCGGCAGCGGCACGGCAGCGTCGCCGGGCTGCAGCGCCGCCACCACGTCGAGCAGGTGTTTGGCACTGCACACCGGCACGCCTTCGGCCAGCGCCGCTTCGCGCGCGCTCGCTTCGGGCAGGACGAGCGTGCGCGCACCGCCGCCGCGGCCCAGGGCCAGCGCGATCGCCAACGCGCCGCGCACCGGCCGCAACTCGCCGGCCAGGCTCAACTCACCGGCGAACTCGTAGTGCTGCAAGGCCGCGGCGTCGATTTGGCCGTCGGCGGCGAGGATGCCCAGCGCAATCGGCAGGTCGAAGCGGCCGGAATCCTTCGGCAGCTCGGCCGGCGCCAGGTTGACGGTGATGCGTTTGTTGGTCGGAAACGCCAGGCCGCTTTGCAGCAGCGCCGCGCGCACGCGCTCGCGCGCTTCCTTGACCTCGGTGTCGGCCAAGCCGACCAGCGTGAAGCTCGGCAGGCCGTTGGCCAGATGCACTTCCACCTGCACGGCAGGCGCGTCCATGCCGTCGAGTGCGCGGCTCATCACCACGGCCAAAGTCATCACGGGCTCCTCGTCCTCGGTCTTGCCGGTCTCGTTGCGTTCGGCCGCGATTCTGGCCAGCGCCCACGAGGCCGTCGTTCCCTCTAAAGGGGGAGCACCCGGTTGGTGCGAGGCACGTCGATTCACCGCCGTGGTGCGTGGCAGGCTGCGCGCTGCGCCATGTTGCGCCCTGGTCTGGGGCGCTGCTGCGGCCGCGGGCACGGCACGGAAGCTGCGAAAAGCAAGCAACCGTTTTTGATCAACCCATCGGAGAAGGACGTGCAAATGGCAAAGAAGACTCTCAGCGCTCTGGCGATCGCGGTTGCTGCCACCGGCGGCGCGCTGATCTCCACGGCTTCACAGGCCCAACTGGCATTCAACGTCGGCGCGGTCACCGACTACCGCTTCCGCGGCATCTCACAGTCCAAGCTCAGGCCGGCGCTGCAGGGTGGCGCGGACTACGCCATGGGCGGCTTCTACGTCGGCGTCTGGGCGTCGACGATCAAGTGGACCAAGGAGGCGGGTGGCGGCGGCAGCGTCGAAATCGATCTGTACGGCGGCTACAAGGGCGAGATCACCAAGGGTCTGAACTACGACGTCGGCGTACTGACGTATCAGTATCCCGGCAACGATCTGAAGGGCATTACGGGCGAGACGGCCAACACCACCGAGCTCTACGGCGCGCTGACCTACGGCCCGGCCACGGTGAAGTACTCGCATGTCATCAGCGATGGTCTGTTCGGCGCGCCCGACAGCAAGAACGGCTACTACCTCGACCTGTCGGCCGGCTTCGAGATCACCGACGGCTGGATGCTGACGCCCCACGTCGGTCACCAGCGCTACAAGGGACCGGCCAGCGGTGTCGCCAGCTATTGGGATTACGCGCTGACCGTTTCGAAGGACTTCAGCGGCCTCGTGCCCAGCCTGGCGCTGATCGGCACCTCAAAGGCCAAGGACGCCTTCTACACCGTCAACGGCAAGGACCTTGCCAAGACGACGCTGGTCCTCGGCGTCAAGTACAACTTCTAAGGGAAGCACACATCATGAAGATGGTCACCGCCATCATCAAGCCGTTCAAGCTCGACGAGGTGCGCGAAGCGCTGTCGGCCGTGGGCGTGCAGGGCATCACCGTCACCGAGGTCAAGGGTTTCGGCCGGCAGAAGGGCCATACCGAGTTGTACCGTGGCGCCGAGTACGTGGTCGACTTCCTGCCCAAGGTGCGCATCGACGCCGCGGTCGACGACGCCGTGGTCGATCGCGTCATCGAGGCAATCGAAGCCTCGGCGCGCACCGGCAAGATCGGCGACGGAAAAATCTTCGTCATGCCGATCGAGCAGGTCTTGCGCATCCGCACCGGCGAGACCGGCAAAGACGCGCTTTAGACCACAACAGCAACAACAACGATCACCAACATGTTGAACAAACTCTTTGCTTCCCTCGTGCTGGCTGCGGCACTGCTGGGTTTTGCCGACTCGAGCTTTGCACAGGCGGCGTCGGCGCCCGCTGAAGCAGCATCGGCC
>JANNJX010000313.1:0-14969 GCA_031396005.1 Burkholderiales bacterium | reverse complement strand
CCGAGTTCCTTGAACGTCGGCACGTCGGGCAGCAGCGGGTGGCGTTTGTCCATCGCCACCGCCAGCGCGCGCACGCGCGTCTTGTTGTTGATGGCGAAGGCGGTGTAGGTCATCGCACCGTCGATCTGCGCGCCGAGCACCGCGTTGGACAGATCACCCGTGCCCTTGTACGGCACGTAGGTGGTCTTGACCTTGAAGGCGTTGTTCAGTCGCTCGTGCGCTGCGTGGTTGGCCGAGTTCAGCGCCGAGCCGCCGAGGTTCAGCTTGCCGGCGTCGGCCTGTGCGGCCTTGATGAAATCGGCGAAGCTCTTCAACGGGCTGGCTTCAGGCACCACCAGCGCGTCGGGCGTGTAGTGGTACCAGAACACCGGCGACAGGTCGTCGGTCTTGTACTGCACCTGGCCTTCGAGCGGCTGCAGCACGACGTGCGGCAGGTTGATGCCGTAGACGTTCAGACCGTCGGCGGGCAGCGTGTTGGCGCTGCTCCACAGGATCGCGCCGCCGCCGCCGGCCTTGTACTGCACGATGGTGTCGATGGCCGGACACTTCTTCTTCAGCACCACCTGCTGGTGGCGCGCCGAGATGTCGCTCTCGCCGCCCGGCGGGAAGGCTTGCCAGTAGTTGAGGTTCTTGTCGGGACAAGGCGATTGCGCGACGGCAATACCAGCACAGGACGCGAAAACAAATGCGAGCACACGGTTCTTCATGACGCTCTTTCGATGGTTGAGTGAAGTCATTTCAAGCGACCGACGCGGATCTGGCTCTGCCAGGCCGCTGGTGGTGCCCCCTTGAGGGGGGAGGCGGCGCAGCCGCGTCGGGGGTGGTCAATCATTGGGGCCAGACACGCTCGAAGTATTCCAGGATCAGCACCGCTTTCTCACCCACCTGAAAACCCTGAGCCTCGGCGCGCTCGGCGAACTCCTGTCGGTAGGCGACGAGCCACCAGGCCAGCGTGCGGTCGCCCTCCCCGCACTCGAAGGCGAACTCGTCGTCGATGTCGTTGAAGTAGCGGCGCTCGACATGGGTGATGCGCACGATGGCCTGCGGCGTGCCGCGGCCGTCGAGAACGACGATGTGCTCGCCCGGGCGCGGCAAGTCGTCGCCCTCGGCTTCGAAGTCGCGCTCCAGCGTGGCATGGGCACGCTTGTCGCCGCTGGCGATCAGCCCCGCCAGTTCATCGGCGACGGCGCGCGAGTGGCCGAAGGCGGTGGCCGAAAAACCTTCGACCTGCACGCTGGCGGCGCGCTGGTAGTCGAGCCAGAAGGCTTCGATCTGGTCACGTCGGCCCGGGAGCGGTGGATGATTTGCACTCATCCCTGTGAGCGCAGCGCCGCACGCAACTCCGCACCGATCTCCGGCTTGTCCGCGAATGGGTCCGTCGGGTTGCGCGGCAGCATGATGTCTTCCAGGCGCGTCTGCACCGAGGTGAGCGCCTTCGGGTGGCTGTAGACGTAGAAGCGCTTCTTGCGCAGCGCGTCGAAGACGATGCCGGCCACCTGCGCCGCGCTGACCCGCCCAGACTCGACGGCCTTGGCCGTCATCGCCTGTGCGATGCGCTGGCTCTTCGTCGGCTTGTTGTCGGCCGCGCTCAACTCGCTCGGCCGGTTGCGATGGCTCTGGTGGATGCCGGTCGGCACGAAGAACGGGCACAGCACCGATGCCGTCACCTGATCGGTGACGAGCGCCAGATCCTGGTACAGCGTTTCGGTGAGGCTGACCACCGCATGCTTGCTGACGTTGTACACGCCCATGTTCGGCGGGTTCAGCAGACCGGCCATCGACGCGGTGTTGACGATGTGCCCTTCGTACTGTGCGTCCTGTTGCGCGGCTTCGAGCATCAGCGGCGTGAACACGCGCACGCCGTGCGCCACGCCCATGACGTTGACGCCGATGACCCACTCCCAGTCCTGCGCCGTGTGTTCCCAGATCAGGCCGCCGGCGCCGACACCGGCGTTGTTGAAGACGACATGCGGCGCGCCGAAGCGATCGACCGTGGCCCGGGCCAGCGCCTCGACCGCGGCGGCATTGGACACGTCTAGCCGGTACGGCAACACCTGCGCGCCGAGCGCACCGATCTCGGCAGCGGCCTGCTCGAGCGCGTCGGTCTGCACGTCGGCCATAACGATGTTCATGCCTTCGCGCGCGGCCAGGCGCGCGGTTTCGAGGCCGAAACCGGAGGCGGCGCCGGTGATGACCACGGTGCGGTCCTTGAAGGTCTTCATCGGTTTTCTCGTCGGTCGGAGCGGAGGGTCTGTCAGAGGGGCAAGGCGCGCTCGATCAGCGCGTCGAAAGGCGTGGTCGCGGGCAACAAGCCGAAGATGTCGGCCGGCTGTTGCAGCCGCGCGTGACAGAACGCCGCGAACGCGGCGTCGGTCGAGTGGCGGCACAGCAGCGCGGCTTGAATCAGCAGCGCCACGTCGCGCGCCAGCAGGCGTGCGTCAGCTTCGCCGGTGCCGCCGTCGAGCCGGCCGGGCAGCGTTGCGGCCAGGCGATCGAAGGCCGCATGCAAACCGCGCGCGGGCGCCAACTCGGCGGCGATCGCCGCGGCCACGTCGGCGCCGCGCAATGCCCGCAACAGATCGAGCGCCATGATGTTGCCCGCGCCCTCCCAGATGGAATTGAGCGGCATCTCGCGGTATATGCGCGCCATCAGGCCCTGCCCCTGCGCTTCGACATAGCCGTTGCCGCCGAGGCATTCCATCGCTTCCTGCGCCAGCATCGCGCCGCGCTTGCAAACCCAGAACTTGGCGATCGGCGTCAGCACGCGGCGCATCACCGTCTCGTGATCGTCGTTGCCGTTCTCGGTGGCGTCGATTGCTGCGGCCAGGCGCAATGCCAGCGCGGCGGCCGCTTCGCTCTCCAGTGCCATGTCGGCGAGCACGTTCTTCATCAGCGGCTGCTCGGCCAGCGTCTTGCCGAAAGCCATGCGCTGACGCGTGTGATGGATCGCGATCGACAGCGCGGCGCGCATCAGGCCGGCGGTGCCGAGCGCGCAATCGAGCCTCGTCAGCGCGCCCATCGCCAGGATCTGCGGCACGCCGCGGCCTTCGTCACCGACCCGCCAGCCGGTCACGTCGCCGCCGAACTCGACTTCGCTGCTGGCGTTGGCGTGGTTGCCGAGCTTGTCCTTCAGGCGCTGAATGCGGATCGGGTTGACGCTGCCGTCGGGTTTGAAGCGCGGCACGAAGAAGCAGCTCAGACCCGCGCTCGTTTGTGCCAGCACCAGGAAGGCGTCGCACATCGGCGCCGAAAAAAACCACTTGTGGCCGGTGAGTGTGTAGGCGCGGCCCCACGCCGTGTCGCGGTCGAACTCGGCGCGCGTCGTGTTGGCGCGCACGTCCGAGCCGCCCTGCTTTTCCGTCATGCCCATGCCCAGCGTCACGGCACTTTTCTGCTCGAACGGCACGAAGCGCGGGTCGTAGGCGGTGGCGGAGAGCTTCGGCGTCCACGCCTGCGCGATCGCCGCGTTGGCGCGCAGGGCCGGCGTGACGGCGTAGCTCATCGACACCGGGCAAAGCACGGAGGGTTCGAGTTCGGTGAAAAGCATGAACCCGGCCGCGCGCTCGACGTGCGACAGCACCGCGCCCGACCACGGCGTGCCGTGCAGCCCGAACCGCAGCGCCGCACCGAGCAGCGCGTGGTAGCTCGGGTGGAACTCGACCTGGTCGATGCGCCGGCCGTGCACATCGTGCGTGTGCAACCGCGGTTGGTGTGTGTTCGCCAGTCGCGCATGCTCCTGCATGTCGGCGCTGCCGGCGAGCGAGCCCAGCGCCTTCAGGCGTGCAGTGTCGAGCGCCGGCGCGTGGGCGCGCAACGCGTCACGCAGCGGCAGGTTGGTGTCGAACAGATTGGCGCCGACCCAGGGCGCTGTCTGGTTGAGCACGTCATGCGTGTTCATGCGCCGCGCCTCAGCATCTCGACATGCGGGATCGTGTCTTCGATGTAGTTGTCGCCGACGCGCTCGAAGCCGAAGCCGTTGTAGAAGCGTTCGAGCCGCGCCTGCGCGCTGATGCGCACATCGCGCCCAGGCCAATGCCGCTCGCAACCGGCCAGTCCTTCGGCCATCAGCACGCGGCCGCTGCCGGTGCGGCGCACTTCGGGCGCGGTGATGACGCGCCCGATCGACGGCTCGTCGTACTTGACGCCGGGATCGACGATGCGCAGATAGCCCGTCAGCGCGCCCGCGTCATCGCGGCCGAGCAGGTGCCACGATGGCCGGTCGACGCCGTCCGGATCGAGGTACGGCCCCTGCTCCAGCACGAAGACTCGGCAGCGCAGCTGCAGCGCGTCGTAGAGGTTGTCGACGCCGAGGTCGGCGAAGCGGTGCCAAGACCAGTGCAGCGCGCTCACGCCTCGTCCTTTTGCTTCAGCGCTTTGGTCGCGCGGCCCTGCGTCGGCAGCTTGCGCAGGTACTTGAAGGTGCCAGTGGCGTGGGCGCAGAGCTGGTGCTCCTCGTTGAACACCGAGGCTTCGCAGAACGCCAGCGTCGTGCTGCGGTGGAGCAGCACACCTTTGGCGGCGAGGCGGCCTTCGGCCGGCCGCATGAAGCTCGTCTTCATCTCGACAGTGACGACGCCGGGGCCGTGATCCGGCTCCTTGCTGTTGGCGCTGCGCGCCGCGTGCGCCATCGCCACGTCGAGCATCGTCATCAGCACACCGCCGTGCGCCACCTCCCACGAATTCAGGTGCGCCACTTCGAGATCGACCTGCACTTCGGCATGGCCGTTGTCGAAGCGGTGCAGCTCGAGGCCGAGTTCCTCGACGAAGGGGATGTGCAAAGGAAACTTCATCGGCCAGCGCAAGGCCGCCCCCAAGCGGCCGATGCGCCCCTCGGGGGCTGCGAACGAAGCGAGCTCGGGGCCAACATCATGCGCCTTGGTGCACGGCAGACAGCCCACCATCGACCGCCAGGATCTGCCCCGTGATGTGCTTGCCCGCCGCCGAGCAGAACAGCAGCGCAGCGCCTTTCAGGTCATCGTCGTCACCGATGCGCCGCAGCGGCGCCGACGCGGCGAGTTTGTCCGCGCCATAAGCCGCCAGCGTGCCCTTGGTCATCTTGCTCGGAAAGAATCCCGGCGCCAGCGCGTTGACGTTGATGCCGAACGGCCCCCACTCGCCGGCCAACTGGCGCGTGAAGTTGACGACCGCGCCCTTGCTCGTGGCATAGGCAATGAAAGCCATGTCCAGCGAGCCGGCCAGCCCCGCCACCGACGCGATGTTCAAGATGCGCCCGCCCTTCCTCGGCAGCATGCTGGCCTTGCCGACGGCCTGTGCGAACAGGAACAGGCTGCGGATGTTGAGGTTCATCACCTTGTCCCAGGCTTCCAGCGGGTGCTCGGCCATCGGCGCACCCCAGGTCGCGCCGGCGTTGTTGACCAGGATGTCGATCGCGCCCAGACGCTCCATCGCTTCGGCGACGACGCGCCGCACGTCGGCCGGCTCACTGGCGTCGGCAGCGATCCAGCGTGTGTCGATGCCTTTGTCCTGCAGATGCGCTGCGGCTTCTTCGAGGTCGCTGGCCTTGCGCGACGTCAGCAGCACGCGGGCGCCGGCTTCGCCGAGGCTCTCGGCGATCTGCAGGCCCAGGCCGCGCGAGCCGCCGGTGACGAGCGCGGTCTTGCCGCTGAGGTCGAACAGGTCCTGAACCGATGTGCTCATGATTTGCTTTCAAACTCCATCACGTGGATGGCGGATCATGGTTTCATTTTGGAGCGCACGACGATCAAAACGATGCCGACGATGGTGGCGACGATGCCGCCGCTGATCAACAACTCGCCCCACGGCCCTTGCGCCGGCGTGACGAACCAACCCAGGCTGAGGCTGCCCAGGCCGCCGTAGATCAGCACCCAGGTCAGCGTTTCAATGCGTTGCGCGGACATCTTCAGAACCACTCTTGTCTCATCTCGCGGCAGGTCGGATCGCGCGACGATACGACAGCCAGCCACGCGCCGGTCTTCGGCAACTCGTAGTTGAAGAAATAACGCATCGCGGCGCGTTGTCCTTGCGCCTGATCGTCTTCTCGCGAGGCCGTCGCCAGCGCCACATCGAGCCACAGCCAGGCGAGTACCGTGTGGCCGAAGGCCTGCAGATAGGGGGTGGCATTGGCCAGCGCTTCTTCGGCCACGCCGGTGGCCCAGGCGGCCTGGGTCGCGGCGCCGAGCGCCTGCAACGCGGACGCAAGCGCATTGGCCTGCGTCGCGAAAGCGCTGACATGCCCCGCGCGTTCGATCGTCGTGCCGATGCGCGAGGCCAGCAGCTTCAGACCGGCGCCGCCGTTCATCGTCACCTTGCGGCCGAGCAGGTCCTGCGCCTGGATGCCATGCGTGCCCTCGTGGATCATGTTCAGGCGCTGATCGCGCCAGTACTGCTCCACCGGAAAATCGCGCGTGTAGCCGTAGCCGCCGTGAACCTGGATCGCCAGCGAGTTGCCTTCCAGGCACCACTCGCTAGGCCAGCTCTTGGCGATCGGCGTCAGCATGTCGAGCAACAACGCCGCGTCGCGGGCGCTGCTCTCGTCGCCCGTGTGTTGCTCATCGACCAGCCGCGCACAGTACAGCTGCAACGCCAGCGAGCCTTCGGCGTACGCCTTCTGCGCCAGCAGCATGCGTTTCACGTCGGCGTGTTCGATGATCGGCACCTGCGGCTGCGACGCGTCCTTGCCGGCGCCTGTGATCGCCCGTCCTTGAGGGCGTTGTCTCGCGTACGCCCGTGACGCTTCATAGCCGGCCATGCCGAGCATCGTGGCCGCCATGCCGATGCCGATGCGCGCCTCGTTCATCATGTGGAACATGCAGCGCAGGCCCTCGCCGGGCTTGCCGACGAGGTAGCCGACGGCGCCCCCCTTCTCGCCGAAGTTCAGTAGTGTGTTGGTGGTGCCGCGCCAGCCGAGCTTGTGATTCAGGCCGGCGAGGATCACGTCGTTGCGTGCGCCGGTGAGCCGGCCCTCGGCGCTCACCAGATGTTTAGGCACGATGAACAGCGAGAGGCCTTTGGTGCCAGCGACGAGCCTGCCGTCGACGCCGGGAATTTTTGCCAGCACCAGGTGCACGATGTTCTCGGTGATCTCGTGCTCGCCGGCCGAGATCCACATCTTGTGGCCGCTGAGAAGGTAGCGTGGGCCGAGCGCGTCAGCCTCGTCCTGCGGCACGGCGCGCGTGGCCACGTCCGACAGGCTCGAGCCGGCCTGCGGCTCCGACAGGCACATCGTGCCGGCCCAGCGGCCTTCGAACTGCGCGCGTGCGAACACGTCCTTCTGCCGTTGCGTGCCGTGCGCGAGCAACAGGTTCGCATTGCCCACCGTCAGCAGCGCGGCGCTGATGCTGACCGACGCGCGTGCGAAAAATGCGTTGGCCGCGGCCTCGACGACATACGGCAGGTTCATGCCGCCCCATGCTTCGCTCTGCGCCGCGGCCAGCATGCCGGAGCCGGCGTAGGCGTGCCAGGCGTCGTGCGTGGCTTGCGGCAGGATCACGCGCGTGCCGTCCGCACTGGCGACAACACGCGGCTCCTCGGTGTCGACCAGACGATTGAACGGCGCGAACTTGTCGCGCGCCATGCGCTCGCAGGTGTCGAGCACGCAGGCGAAGGTTTCTCGTGAGTGCTCGGCGAAGCGCGGCCGCTCGGCGAGCGACACGACGTTCACCCAGTCGTAGAGCAGGAAGTCGAGGGTGGCCCTCACGCTTTCACCACGGTCATCGTGGCCGACGCTTTGGCCACCAACGTGCGCGCGTCGCCGTCGATCGCAAACACTTCGGCCTCGGTGAAGCTGACCTGCCGGCCCGGCTTGATGACGATACCGATGCATTCGAGCCGCTGCCCGCGCCCCGCTCGCAGCAGGCTCGTCTTGAACTCCGCCGTCAGCACCCAATGACCATCGGCGGCCAGCGTCTGCGCGGCCGCGCCCATCGTGTGATCGGCCATCGCGCCGATGACGCCGGCATGCACGACGCCGGTGTGTTGGTGGTGGCGCGGCGCGAGCGTCAGTTGCGTGATGACGCGCCCCTCGCCAACGTCGATCGGCGCGATGCCGAGATCGGCCATGAACGGCGCGCTGGCGAAGAATGCGCGCAGCGTCGCAAGGTCTTGATTCACAGCACCTCGAACACGCCCGCCGCTCCCATGCCGCCGCCGATGCACATCGTCACGCAGACACGCTTGGCGCCCCGGCGCTTGCCTTCGATCAGCGCGTGGCCGGTCAGACGCTGGCCGCTCATGCCGTAGGGGTGGCCGATGGCGATGGCGCCGCCGTTGACGTTCAGGCGCTCGTACGGAATGCCGATCTTGTCGGCGCTGTAGAGCACCTGCACCGCGAACGCTTCGTTGAGTTCCCACAAGTCGATGTCGCTGGCCATCAAGCCAAGGCGCTTCAATACCTTCGGCACTGCGAACACCGGGCCGATGCCCATCTCATCGGGTTCGCAGCCAGCCACCGCGAAGCCGAGAAAGCGGCCGATCGGCTTCAAGCCTTTCTGCTGCGCGTAGCTTTCGCTGACCACCGTGCACGCGCCCGCGCCATCGCTGAACTGGCTGGCGTTGCCGGCGGTGATGACGCCGCCGGGGATCGCGGTGCGGATGTCCTTGATGCTGTCGTAGGTGGTGCCGGGGCGCAGGCCCTCGTCGGCCTTGACAGCAACTTCCTTGCTGCGCAGGCCCATCACGGCGTCGGCGACGCCTGCCGTGACCGTGATCGGCGCGATCTCGTCGTTGAACAGGCCCTTTTCCTGCGCTGCGCAGGCCTTCTGCTGGCTCTCTGCGCCGAAGCGGTCCATGCGCTCTCGGGAGACGCCGTAGCGCTTGGCCACCTGCTCGGCGGTCTGCATCATGTTCCAGTAGATCTCGGGCTTCTTCGCGTCGAGTTGTGGGTCCTTGAACATGTGCAGGTTCATCTCCTGCTGCACGCACGAGACGCTCTCGACGCCGCCGGCCACATACACGTCACCCTCGCCGGCGATGATGCGCTGCGCTGCCATGGCGATCGTCTGCAGGCCGCTCGAACAGAAGCGGTTGACGGTGACGCCGGCCACGCTGACCGGCATGCCGGCGGCGAGTGCCGCCTGCCGCGCGATGTTCCAGCCGGTCGCGCCCTCGGGGTTCGCGCAGCCCATCAGCACGTCTTCGATCGCACCCGGGTCGATGCCCGCGCGATCGACGGCTGCCTTGATCACATGGCCGCCGAGCGTCGCGCCGTGGGTCATGTTGAAGGAGCCCTTCCAGCTCTTGGCGAGCGGGGTGCGGGCGGTGGAGACGATGACGGCGTTGGTCATGATGCTTGTCCTTTGCGTGAACCGGATCAGCTGAACGACTTGCCTTCAGCCGCGAGCTTCGCCAACAACGGCGCCGGCTGCCAGAACAAGGCATCGTCATGCGGGTTGCCGGCGAAGTGCTTCATCATCAGCACGACGTTGAACAATCCCTGCTCGTCGGCGTAGCGCATCGGGCCGCCGCGCCACAGCGGGAAGCCGTAGCCGGTGAGATAGACCATGTCGATGTCGCTGGCCTTGCCGGCAATGCCTTCTTCGACGATCTTCGCGCCTTCGTTGACGAGCGAATAGACCAGGCGGTGCACGATCTCGTCGTCACCGATCTTTCGCGGCGCCACGCCGATGTCGCTGCGGTGTTTGGCGATCATGTCCTCAACCAGCTTGCTCGGCATCGCGTCGCGCTTGCCGGCCTGGTAGTCGTACCAGCCGGCGCCCGTCTTCTGGCCGAAGCGGCCGAGCTCGCACAGCAGGTCCGCGGTCTTGCTGTAGCGCAGGTTCGGCTTCTCGACATAGCGCCGTTTGCGGATCGCCCAGCCGATGTCGTTGCCCGCCAGGTCGCCCATGCGAAACGGGCCCATCGCGAAGCCGAACTTCTCGACCGCGCGATCCACCTGCGCCGGCGTGCAGCCTTCTTCCAACAGAAAACCGGCCTGACGCGAGTACTGCTCGATCATGCGGTTGCCGATGAAGCCGTCGCAAACGCCGGAGACCACCGCCGTCTTCTTGATCTTCTTGGCAATCGCCATCACCGTCGCCAGCACGTCCTTGGCTGTCTTTTCGCCGCGCACGACTTCAAGCAGCTTCATCACGTTGGCCGGGCTGAAGAAGTGCATGCCGACGACGTCTTGCGGCCGCTTGGTGAATGCGGCGATCTTGTCGACGTCGAGCGTCGATGTGTTGGAAGCCAGGATCGCACCGGGCTTCATCACCTCGTCGAGCGTCTTGAAGACCTTCTCCTTGACGCCCATCTCTTCGAACACGGCTTCGATGACGAGGTCGGCATCCTTGATGTCGTCGTAGGACAGCGTGGTGGTCAAGAGCGCCATGCGGCCTTCGTACTTGTCGGCCTTCAACTTGCCCTTCTTGACCTGCGCTTCGTAGTTCTTGCGGATGACGCCCAAGCCGCGATCGAGCGCGTCCTGCTTCGTCTCCAGCATCGTCACTGCGATGCCGGCGTTGAGAAAGTTCATTGCGATGCCGCCGCCCATGGTGCCGGCGCCGATGACGGCCACGGTCTTGATGACCCGCTGCGGCGTGTCGTCGGGCACGTCGGCGATCTTGCTCGCCGCGCGCTCGGCGAAGAACGCATGGCGCAGCGCGCGCGACTCGGGGGTTGCCATCAGCGCGATGAAGGCCTCGCGCTCGTAGCGCAGGCCGTCGTCGAACTTCAGCTTCATCGCCTGCTCGACGCAATCGACGCATCGCGCCGGCGCCGGGAAGTGCTTCGCCATCGCCTTGACGGTGTTGCGCGCGAACTGGAAGTACGCATCCGGGTTCGGATGCGTCAGCGGCAGGTCGCGCACTCGGCGCAGCGGGCGAGCATCAGCCACTTCGGCGGCGAAGGCCACGGCGGCGGCGAGCACATCGCCGTCGACGATCTTGTCGAACAGCTTCTGCCCCGGCTGCGAGGCCAGCACCTCGCTGCCCACCGGCTCGCCGCTCGCGATCATGTTCAGCGCCGTCTCGACACCGAGCACACGCGGCAAGCGCTGCGTGCCGCCGGCCCCGGGTACGAGGCCGAGTTTGACTTCGGGCAAGGCGATCGGCACTTTCGGCGCGGCGACGCGGTAGTGGCAGCCGAGCGCGAGTTCGAGGCCGCCGCCCATGGCCGTGCCGTTGATCGCGGCGATCGTCGGCTTGGCCGAGTTGTCGAGCAGGCGGATCAGCGACAACAGGTTCGGCTCGGCAGTGGCCTTCGGCGAGTTGAACTCCTTGATGTCGGCGCCGCCGGAAAACGCCTTGCCGGCGCCGGTGAGCACGATCGCCTTGACGGCTGCATCGGCGTTGGCGCGCTGCACGCCGTCGGCGATGCCGCGCCGAGTGTCGAAGCCCAGGCCGTTGACGGGCGGGTTGTCGAGGGTGATGACGGCCACCGGGCCGTGCAACGCGTAGCTGGCGCTCATGGCGAGTTCCTTCGAGTCAGACGTGCAATCAATCGCTCGACGATTCTAGGCCGCGCTGGCTCTGCGCCAAGGCCGTGCGCAGAGACTACTGCGCATCCGCTCGTCGAAGCGGTCGTCTTCGGGCGCCAGGGGCAGCAGCAGGCTGCTGAGCCAGCGCACCACGCGCACCCTCCCGCGGGAATCCGGCTCGCGGTCCGCTCTTCAACAGCCTGCTAAAGCTGCACTGCGGCGCTGCCGATGCCTGGGAATTCCACGCGCACGAGGTCCCCTGCGGCAGAGGGGACGATGCCGCACCAGGTGCCCGTCGTGACCACGCTGCCGGCAGCAACGACATCGCCTGCTCGCGTGGCATGGCGCAACCACGCCGGCAGCACGAAGGCCGGGTCGGCCATGGCGTGTGTACCGATGCGTTGGGTCGTGGGCTGCCTGCCGATCGTCAGGCGCAGACCTGCGCGGCCCAGTCGCGCGGTGCGAACGGCACCCACGCGCCGAGCACGAGCGCGCCGTGCGATTGCAGATCGGCCAGCTTGGCCAACGCGGGTGCGCCCTGACCTTCGGCCCAGCGCGAATCGACGATCTCGATCGAGACGCACATCGCGTCGATCAGCGCGCTCGCGCCGTCGAGATCCAGTGTCGCCGCGCGGCCGGCATCGACGTCTTCCGCCAGGCGCAAGGCTACTTCGGCCTCGATGCCGCGCAGGCGAAACGGCCAATGCCGCGCATCGGCCGGGCTCGCCCAGACGCCGGCATCCGGCAGCCGCGCATGCGTGTGCACGGCGGCGCGTGAGGGGCCGCCGGACTTCCAGGTGCCGGGGGCATTCGCGGGGAAGCCGCCGAGCGCAGCGGCCACACCGGCCTGCACCGCGTAGGCGGTGTCGGCATCGGGCAGCGGCCACTCGGCGGCGACGGCCGGCCATTGGGTTTGGCGGGCGCGCACGAGCGCCTGCACGGTGGCGGTGACGAGTTCGTTCATCGGTTGTCGGCTGGCGTCAGAGGGCCGGCCAGCGATCGGCCCACGGCGCCTGCGCTTCGTAGGCTGCACCCAGATCCAGCAGCAGATCGTCCTGGCCGTAGGGGCCGATCAACTGGATGCCGATCGGCAAGCCTTCAGAGGAAGGTCGCGCCGGCAGGGCCAAGCCGGGCAGGCCCGCCGCGTTGACCCAGCCGGTGTAGGCCGCATGGCCGCGCGGGCCGACCTCGTGGCCGTCGATCAGCGTTGGATAGGCCTCGTGCGCGGGCCAGGGCAGCGCGGCGGCCGCGGGCATGACGATGACATCGACGCGCTCGAACATCGCCGCGCTGTCGCTGCGCAGGCGCCGCACGCGCTCCATGATCTGCCAGAGGCGTGAGCCCGAAACCTGACGACCGGCGTTGGCCGCGTCGCGGTACTTGGCGCTGGCCTGCACCTCCCACTCGGGATGGCGATCGAACATCGCCGCCAAACCGACCTGGCCGATCTGCGGCCAGGCTTCGAGCACGAAAGCGACATCGAGCGGCAGTGCGCCCTCCTCCACCCGATGGTCGAGGGCAGCCAGTTGCTGCACGGCCTCGCGGCAACGGGCGCGGATCTGCGCATCGAGCGGGTTGTCGTTCAGCTGTTCGACATAGAGCAATCGCAGCGGCGGCTGGGGCCACGGTTGCGCCGCGGCGTGCGCCGCGGCCAGCGACGATCGGTCGAGCGCTGACGGGCCCCGCAAGGCGTCGAACAACAACCGCGCATCGGCCACCGTGCGCGCGACCGGGCCGATGCAATCGAAATCGAGCAGCAAGCCCGGCAGCGTGTGTTGTCGCGGCCATGCGCTCAGCGAAGGCTTCAGGCCCACCAAGCCGGTGTGCGAAGCCGGCCGTCGGATCGAGCCGCCACCGTCCTGCGCAATCGCCAGCGGCCCGATGCCGGCGGCCACCGCGGCGACCGCACCGCCGCTCGATCCACCCGGCGTCAGCGCCGGGTTCCAAGGGTTGCCGGTGACGCCGAACAGCGGATTCGCGGTGTAGCCGTCGTTGGCGAACTCGGGCACGTTGGTCTTGCCGAGGATCAGCGCGCCGGCGCTGCGCGCGCGCGCAGCGGCCAACTCGTCGTGGCCCGGCTGGTGCTTGCGCAGCGCCGCGGTGCCGCAGGTGGTCGGCAGGTCGGCGAGGTACAGGCTGTCCTTGACGGTGAGCGGGATGCCGTCGAGCGCCGACAACGGCGTGCCTTGCACGAAGCGCTGCGTCGCCGCCTGCGCTTCAGTCAGCACCGCGTCGTCGCGGCGCGCGACCACCGCATGCAGCCGCTCGTTCACTTCATCGATGCGCGAATGGATCGCACGCACCACGTCGAGCGGCGTGACGCTGCGCTCACGGTAGCGCCGCTGCAGTTCGCAGGCGCTCAGTTGCCAGAGCTGTGAACCCATGCCGTCACATCTTGCCCGGCAGCCGGGTGGCCAGCGCAGGCACCATCATCAGCAGCACCGTGAAGGCCAGCATGATCGCCACGTAGGGCAGCGCGCCGACGATCAACAGGATCATGCCGCTGCTCTTGGCGGTCTGCACGAAGCAATGTTGCAGCAGCGGCCACGTCAGGCGCTTGCTGCGCCAAGCGAAGAACAGCGCAGCCATCACGCCCAGCGCGGCCGACTCGGTGGTGGTGGCCAGACCGGTGTACAGGCCGCCCATGACGATGAAGAACACGACCGCCGGCGGCACCAGATCGCGCAGCAGGTGCAGGCGTTCGGCCAGCGGCACGGCGTCCTCGCGGATGGCGTTGCCGGTGACCTTGGCATGGACGAGGATGAAGAGCATGAAGAAGGCCGTCAGCAGCAGCCCGGGGATGATGCCGGCGATGAACAGCTTGCCGATCGAAGTGTCGGTCAGCGAGCCGTAGGTGATTATGTTGACCGACGGCGGGATCAAGATGCCGAGCGTACCGCCGGCCGCGATCGAACCGAGCGAGAGTTGCAACGAGTAGACGCGCTTGTAGAGCGACGGCAGCGCCACGGTGCCGATGGTCGCGGCGGTGGCCACCGACGAATCCGAGGTGGCGGCGAAGAGCGCGCTGCAGCCGATATTGGTGTGCAGCAGGCCGCCGGGCAGCCGGCCGAGCCAAGCCGCGAGCGCGCCGAACATGCGGTCGGCGATGCCCGAGCGCAGCAGCAGCTCGCCCATCAGCACGAACAGCGGGATTGAGGTCAGCAGGTTGTCGTTGTGCACGCACCAGATCACCGGGGCGATCGAGTTCATGAACGGCATCCCGCAGGCGGCCAGGCCGCCGACGATGCCCACCGCGGCCATCGGCACGGCGATCGGCAGCCCGAGCAGCATCATGCCGAGCATGGCGGCGAGGGCAAGCAGGATCCAGGAGCCGTTCATGCGCGTGTTCCTTGCGGCGTCGGCGTCATCACCGCGGTGCTGTCGGCCCCGCGGGCCTTGATGTCTTCGAGTTCCTTGGCGACTTCTTCGCGCGTGCTGCGCGGGCCGAACTCGTGGTCGAGTCTGGCACGGCCGCCGCTGAACAGCAGCCAGGGCGCGCGCAGTGCGGCCATCAGCGCTGCGACCGCGAAGATGCACAAGGCGATGAACCACGCCGTCTGCGGATACCACAGTGGCG
>JANNJX010000294.1:0-1635 GCA_031396005.1 Burkholderiales bacterium | reverse complement strand
TACGCGAGGCCGCGGCTGATCGACTGCTGCAGGCCGTTCTTGGTGCGGTAGAAGCCTTCGACGGTGCGCTCGCCGGTGAGGAAGGGCTTGTCGTTGTCGTCGACGTCGCTTGTCACCAGGTCTGCCGCTTCGGCGTCGGTGCGCGCGAGCAAGACGGTGGGCACGCCCATCACGTCGGCCGCCAGTCGCGCGGCGGTGAGCTTGGCCACCGCTTCGCGCGTCGGCACCAGCACCTTGCCGCCCATGTGGCCGCACTTCTTGACGGATGCCAGCTGGTCCTCGAAGTGCACGCCGGCAGCGCCAGCTTCGATCATCGCCTTCATCAGCTCGAAGGCGTTCAGCACGCCGCCGAAGCCGGCTTCGGCATCGGCCACGATCGGCGCGAAGAAGTCGATCTCGTTCTTGCCCTCGCTCCACTGAATCTGGTCGGCGCGGGCGAACGTGTTGTTGATGCGCTTGACGACCTTGGGCACCGAGTCCACGGAGTACAGCGACTGGTCGGGGTACATCTCGCCGCCGTCGTTGGCGTCGGCCGCGACCTGCCAGCCCGACAGGTAGATCGCCTTCAGGCCGGCCTTGACCTGCTGCATCGCCTGGTTGCCGGTCAGCGCGCCGAGCGTGTTGACGAAGGGCTCGGTGTTGACCAGATTCCACAGCTTTTCGGCGCCGCGCTGGGCCAGCGTGTGCTCGATCGGGATTGAGCCGCGCAGGCGCACCACGTCGGCCGCGCTGAAGTTGCGCTGGATGCCTTTCCAGCGCGGGTTGTCAGCCCACTCGTTGGCCAGGGCGGCGGCTTGTTGATCACGGGTCGGCTGGGTCATGGGGATGGGTTCCTTGGAAGGATGGACGGGATGGCGCGATCGTAGCCGTGAGAGTTGACTTATGTCTTATATAAGATAAAAACTTTGTCTCAATAAAATCAATGAGTTGACAGCTCAATGCCGCGATGCGGAATTATCCTGCCCGGACCAGAACGTTGCACCGCTGCAACCCGCCGGTTGCCTTCCATCATCCGAAAAGCGCTGCCGCGAACGAAAACAGGCCGCTCCGTATCATCACCAGCCCCGACCCTTGCGAACGAGCGCGAATGCCCGGCTTTGCTTTTGAATCGAACACGACCTTTCTGAAGGCACCCGCGGCCGCCACGCAGCCTTATGCCGTGGCCGGCATCGCCTGGGACGGCGCCACCACCAACCGCCCGGGGGCGCGATTCGGCCCGCGCGCCATCCGCACCGCCAGCCACATGCTGTGCGACGGCACGCACCCGCACTTCAACGTCAGCCCCACCAGCGGATTGGGCGCGCTCGGCGACGCCGGCGACCTGGCCCTGCCCAACACCGGCCTGGCGGCGATGCGCGAAGCGATGGCGCCGTTGATCGCGCCGCTGCTGGCCCGGCACCACATGGTCTGGCTCGGCGGCGACCACTCGATCACGCTGCCGCTGCTGCGCGCGTACCGGCAGCATCTCGGCCGGCCGCTCGCGGTGCTGCACTTCGACGCCCACTGCGACACCTGGCAAGACCATTTCGGGGAGGCGAGCGGCCACGGCACCTGGGTCTACGAAGCGATCAACGAAGGCCTGGTCGTCAACGAGTGCTTCATGCAGGTCGGCATCCGCTCGGCGGGTGAGCGGGC
>JANNJX010000260.1:0-5167 GCA_031396005.1 Burkholderiales bacterium | reverse complement strand
CGCGCGGTGATGTACTTCCGCGGCTCGATCTACGGCCTGCAGGTCGGCGCGCCGGTGGTCTTTCGCGGCGTGCGCGTCGGCAGCGTGGTCTCGCTCGAGGTCGTCTACGACCGCGTCAACGACCGCTTCGTCATTCCGGTGGTGGCCGATCTGGAACGCGACGCGGTGCGTGGCATCGACGGCCCACGCGGTGTCATCGAAAAAAGCGGCGACGCGCCGGCGCTGGCGGCGCTGGTGGAGCGTGGCCTGCGCGCACAGTTGCAGATGCAGAGCCTGTTGACCGGGCTGCTCTACGTCGACATCGACCTGCCGTCGCAGCGCACGCCGGCGCTGCCGCCGTCGCAGAACGGCCAGGAGAGCGCCGTCGTCGTCAGCAACGCCGTCGAAATCCCGACCAGCGACACCGCGGTGCAGGCGCTGAAGAGCCAGCTCGAAGGCGTGGATTTGCGCCGGCTGCTCGACGACGTCTCTGCCATCGCCGGCAGCGCACGCAGCCTCGTCGCCGGCCCCGAGCTGCGCACCGCGTTGGCCGATCTGCAAGCCATCACCGGCAGCGTCAAGCGCCTGGCAGCGCGGCTCGAACAGCGCATCGACCCGCTCGCCGCCGCGGCCAACAGCGCGCTGGCGCGCACCGACCGCGCGGCGCAGCGCGTCGGCGACGCGGCTGACGCGGTCGGCAGCACGGCCAAGAGCCTGACGCGCACGTCCGACTCGCTCGGCCAGACCGTGGCGCCCGACTCGGTGTTGATGCGCGAGCTTCAACGCACCGCCGCCGAAGTGGCCAGCGCCGCCGCCGCCTTGCGCGGCGCGGCCGGCAGCGACGACGGCGTGGTCCGCGAAACGACCAAGGCGATGCAGGATTTGTCGCGTGCCGCGCGCTCGTTGCGCGAACTAGCCGACAGCCTGGAGCGACAGCCGCAATCGCTGCTGCGCGGCCGGCCGGCCGAAGACAAGCCGCTGACGGAGCCCGCACGATGATCGACCGACGCACTTTCGCAAAAGCCTGTGGGCTCTGTTCGGCCGGCATGCTGGCGGCTTGCGGCAGCCCGTCGGCGCCGCTGCGCTGGTACCGGCTGCCGAGCGTTCCGCCGAGCGGTGAAGCGGCGCCGCGCGCGGCCGCCGATGCCGTCGACGGCGCGGTGTGGCAACTGGCGCCCGCGCTGCCGATGCCCGAACTGCTCGAGCGCGACACGTTGTGGGTCGAAGAAGGCGCCGCCGGCGTGCGCCTGCTGCACGGCCACCGTTGGGCCGAGCCGTTGCGCGACGCATTGCCTCGCCTGCTGCGCGAGGACTTGGCGCGCTTCGTGCCCGGTCTGTGGACCGGGCCTGCGGCGCCGACCGTCACGCCGGCCGGCCGTGTGCAAGTGGAGTTGCTGGCACTGCAAGGCAGCTTGCCGCGGCGTCAGGTGGCGCTGTCAGCGCGCTGGGTCGTGACATCGGCGGGCGCGTCCACCGCGCCGCGCGCCTATCGCGCCGACGAGACCGTGCCGTGGACCGAGGCGACGCCGGAGTCGCTGGTGGTGGCCCAACGCGCTGCCATGTGGCGCCTTGCGCAGCGCATCGCGGCCAGCTTGAAAGGCGGTTGACGCGCGATCGTGTTCGATGACATGTAGTTAACGGGCTGCTTGCGACCCTACACGGGACCTCAGTCCTGTCGAGAGCTGACAGCCAGCGGCATGGCTCAACGAGCGCCTTACGGCCTACTTCAGCGGCAGCAGCGCCTCGCGCAATGCCATTTCGCCGATCGCGCGACCCATCGATTCACCCACCTTGGCCGAGTTGCGGAAATGCACACCGCTCCAGACGCGAGCGTCGGAGACTTCCGCCACGCAATCGGCGATGCGCGTCCAGCGCCGGGTGACGCCGGGCAGACTTGGGCTGGTCATCGAGAAGGGCATGAGCGAGCCCTTGCCGAACTCGCCTTCGAGCACGGCGCCGACCGCACCTGCGTTGATGCAATGCGCGCAGGGGTACTCGGGGTGCAGCGGGTTGTCCACCAGCGGCGTCCACGCCTGGTCGATGGCCGTTGCATCGTTGCCGTCGACGTCGCCGTTGCGGATCGCCGTCATCGGACGCCAGAACTCGTAGTGGTACTTGGCGTCGAACACCGCGATCAGCGAATCGGCCATCGCGAGGTAGGCCAGTGCGAACAGGCGCGCGTTCTGCGACAGGCCGCGTCCAGCGCGTCCAGCAAGTTCGCGAATGACTGGGTTGGCTGCCGGCGCACCAGTGACGACCCAGAACAGCCCGATGTCGGTCTGCTCCTTCGTGCGCGTGGTGCTTGCCTTGCCGCCAAGCAACTTGATCTCGTTGTAGTCGGCAGCCCACTGCGGGCCCGTGAGAGCGGGCGGTGGCGCGGGGCGAAACTGGTCCGGCTTCGCCATGAGGAAAGGCCGCGCGCGCGCCCAGTCGCTGAAGACCGGCATGGCGGTCGGGATGTAGCGGCCGGGCATCGCCAGCGGGCGATACGGGCCCAGCGGCGCGGTACCGTCGTTGGCCCGCGCGGCGACCATGTCGGCGCCGACGGTCGCACCAAAGCGCGCGCCGGCAGCGAGCGTTTCGCCCGAGGCGCCCGGGCCGACCAGCGCCTCGGCCAGTTTTGCGTCGAGCACCGCCTGCTGGTCCGGGAACAGGCGCACCAGAACGGCATGCGCCGCGCCGGCCACGGCGGCGTCCGCGGAGACATCCGTCGCGGGTTTTGTGGTGGGTCGATAGGGCGCGTAGCGGGCTTCGATGGCGTTGACGGCGTCGTACATCGCGCCATGGAGCATGGCCATGCTGCGGGTGGTCAGCGGCGGCGCTTGTCTCGAGGCGACGACCGCCTCGATCGCGGTCTTGTTCCAGTCGAGCACCGCGTCGGCCTGTGCGAAAGAGCCAGGCAGGACCATTGCCATCGCGGTCATCCATCTTGTCGTTGTCATGGTGACTCCTCGTTGGGGATCAACAACCAAGTTCCCACAAGGTAGAGGCTCCGGGTGAGCGGCTCAACTCCTGTTTGTGAAGCGTGAACCTATCGTTTTTGTAGTTGCAGCGGTGCTGGCGAGCCGACAGACTCGCGGCATGGGCCCGCACACTCGTCAGTTCTGCCCGATCGCCAAGGCTGCGGAAATCATCTGCGAGCGTTGGACCCTTCTCGTGGTGCGCGAACTGCTTCTCGGCTCACGTCATTTCAACGACTTCCAGCGCGGGTTGCCAATGCTCTCGCCCACCTTGCTGACAAAGCGCCTGCGTTCACTCGAGGAATCCGGCGTGCCGGTCCGTGTGCACGGCGTGCACGGCACCGAATACCGGCCAACGCTGGCCGGCGAAGAGTTGCGCCCCATCGTGCAACTCGCTGGCCACTGGGGAGCACGCTGGGTACGCAGTCAGCTTTCGCACGAGGAACTCGACGCCGGCTCGCTGATGTGGTTCATCCACCGGCACTTCAAGCTTGACGCGCTGCCGCCGCGGGAAATCGTGGTGCATGTCAGGTTCACCGACGAAAAGCGCATGAATCAGTGGTGGATCGTGCTGTCGCCACAGGGGGGCGAGCTGTGCCTGGAGGACCCTGGTCGGGAGGTCGATGTGTACCTGACGACCGACGTGCGCACGCTCACCGCGATTTACCTGGGGGACATCGAGTTCGCACAGGCGGTATCCGATCGGCGGCTCGTCGCCGTCGGTCCGCCCGAACTGATGAGTGACATCCACAGATGGTTCGCCCGCAGCCGGTTTGCCGAAACGCCGCCGGCAAGCGAAGAAGAACGGAACGGTCTGGCGCCAGCAGCACGCCACTGACGGGTCGCGCCACCGGCATCGAGCATTGCTCGGCGAACTTGGGATTCACTGGATGGAGAGCGTCGATGATGCGCGATACGTCAGCATCGCGGTCTGCTTCGGAGTTTCGCTTCTGGCCGCAAGCCACCCTCACCCGTTCGCCGTCGCCCTCACCTCGCCGATCGACGTCACGCCGGCCAGCACCTTGTCGATGCCGTCCTGGCGCAGCGTGCGCATGCCGTCGGCCATCGCTTGCTGTTGCAACTGCTCGGCGCGCGCGCCGGTCTGGATCAGGCGGCGCAACTCGCGCGTCACCGCCATCAACTCGTGCAGCGCCGCGCGGCCGCGCAGGCCGGTGCCTTCGCAGGACGCGCAACCCTTGCACTCCCAGCGCATCAACTGCGACCCGTGCTGCGCGCGCCACGTCGCCAGCACCTGGTCTTTCGACGGCGCGATGTCTGGCGCGAAGACATGCAGCCAGTCGTTAAGCAGTTCATCGACTTCGTCGCCCGTGGCATTGCGTGCCACGCGGCACTGCGGGCACAGGCGGCGCACCAGGCGTTGCGCCAGCACGGCCAGCAGCGAGTCGCCGAAGTTGAACGGGTCCAGGCCCATGTCGAGCAGGCGCGTCACCGTCTCCGGCGCGCTGTTGGTGTGCAGCGTGCTCATCACCAGGTGGCCGGTGAGCGACGCTTCGACGGCGGTCTGCGCGGTTTCGCGGTCGCGGATTTCGCCGACCATGATCACGTCCGGATCGGCGCGCAGGAAGGAGCGCAGCGCCTTGGCAAAGGTCCATTCGATCTTCGGGTTGACCTGCACCTGGCGCAGCCCGGCCTGGGTGATTTCCACCGGGTCTTCGGCCGTCCAGATCTTGCGCTGCGCGGTGTTCAGGTGCGCCAGCGCCGAGTGCAGCGTCGTCGTCTTGCCTGAGCCGGTGGGGCCGACACACAGGACCATGCCGTAGGGGCGCTCGATGGCAGCCTTAAGGCGCTGGTAATTGCCCTGCTCGCCGCTGGACAGGCCGATCTGGTCCATCGGCAGCGCGCGTGCATTGGCCAGCAAGCGCATCACCACGTCTTCGAGGCCGTTGGCGGTGGGGATGGTGGCCACGCGCAGCTCGAGCCTGTGCTGCGACGAGAACTTGGCGAAGTTGATCTTGCCGTCCTGCGGCTTGCGGCGCTCGCTGATGTCCAAGTCGCACATGATCTTGATGCGCGCGACGATGGCGGCGCGGTAGGTGTGCGGCAGCTCCAGGTACGGCTTCAACACACCGTCCTTGCGAAAGCGGATGCGCACCTTCTCGCGGCCGGGCAGGGTCTCGACGTGGATGTCGGAGATGCCTTGCGCCTGCGCGTCGACGATCATCGTGTGCACCAGCCGCACCAGCGAGTTGTCGGACTGCTCGATGGCC
>JANNJX010000243.1:0-9154 GCA_031396005.1 Burkholderiales bacterium | reverse complement strand
TCGGCGCCGAGGATGGCGTCCCAGTGCCAGCCGTTGCGTCGTGCCAGATCGACCATCAGCGAGATGTTGCCGTTCGAGCAGGGCGCGAGCAGGAAGCGTTTGCGCAATCGTACAAGAGCTGGTGTCACGTCGTGCCAAGCGTCCAGGCGGTGCCAGGCCAGGGTGAGCTGCGCGCGCGTCGGCTCGTCGGCGTCGTGGCCGAAACGATCCAACACGATGTCGAGGTTGCGACGGTGCAGCACGTCGAGTTTGCAGAATTCGATACGGCCGGTACGCACGGCTTCCATCGCCGGCTGGTATTCATCGCGCCAGGCGTCGGCGAGCGCATCGGCTTCTTCGACATTCACACGCAAGTGCGCACCCAGCTCGCGCGCGACGCCGCTGCGCCAATCGACGAGGGTGCCGAAGACGTCGAAGATCAGCGTGCGGATGTTCATCGGCCGCGGGTCTTGCGCCAGCTCTCGAATGCGGTCTTGTTCGCCTCGTCCGTGGGCGGGTACAGGCCGAGGATCGACTGGCCTGCCAACACGCGCTCCTGCACGAAGTCTTCGAAGGCGGTCATCTCGGTGGCTTCGTCGGCCAGCGCGTCGGCCAGGTGCGCTGGCAGCACGACTGCGCCTTCGGCGTCGCCGACGATCACGTCGCCCGGGAACACCGGCGCGTCGCCGCAGCCGATCGGCACGTTGATGTCGATCGCCTGGTGCAGCGTCAGGTTGGTCGGCGCGCTCGGCCTTGAGTGGT
Organism: Burkholderiales bacterium; assembly: GCA_031396005.1. Lineage (GTDB taxonomy): Bacteria > Pseudomonadota > Gammaproteobacteria > Burkholderiales > Burkholderiaceae_C > CADEEN01. Next base: position 8,413 of record JANNJX010000243.1, on the reverse strand, counting down.
ACGCCGGCATCGCGAGCTTGGCGATTTCGGGGCTGTCGCGGAAACCGCCGTCGGTGACGACGCCGGCGACGCCGCGCTTCATCAACCGCGTGACGAGGATGCCGCCAGCCGAGGCGGCGCGCGCGTCCTTGCGGCTGTCGATCACCAGCACCGCACCGGGCGGGCAGTCTTCGACCGCCTTGCGTTGCGGATGGTCGCGGTTCTTGAAAACGTCGATGGTGTTCAGGTCCTCGCGCGCCGGCATGTAGCGCAGCGTGAAGGCCTCGCCGACCATGTTGGGCAACGTTGGGTTCAAGGGCAACACGTCCTGAATGAACTGGCGTGCGAGGCCGCGCTTGAAGAGTGCGGTGCACAGCGTGGCGGTGCTGACTTTCATCAGCTTGTCGCGGGTCGTGGCTCTCATCGTCTCTCCTCGGGCAGTTCGATGGTGTGTTCGCGTGCGCAGGCGGTCAGCGCACGCCATATCGCATCGTCGTAAGCGATGCCGTGTTCGAGCGCACCCCCATCCCGGCCTGCTCCCTTGCAGGGGGAAGGAGAAAAGCAAATCTATGCATTGCCTTCCAACTGCGCGCCTGCCCGCGCGATCAATGCGCTCCAGCGCTTGCCTTCGCGGTCGAGGAACTCGCTGGTCTCCTTCGGCGTCGAGGTCATCACCTCGGCGCCGGCCGCGGCGAGCTTGGCGCGGATCTCGGGGATGCGAATCGTCGCCACCAGCGCCGCGGCGAGCTTTTCCGCGTTGGCCTTGTTCATGCCCGACGGGATCGCGATGCCCTGGTAGGTGCCGCTCTCGAAATCCTTCACGCCCTGCTCGGCGATCGTCGGCGCATCGGGCAGCAGCGCCATGCGCGTGCGCTTGGAAATGCCGAGCAGTTTCAGCCGCCCGGCCTGCACCAGCGGCAGCGTGGCCAGCATGCCGTTCAAGACGAGTTGCGTGTTGCCGGCCGCCACATCGGCGATGCTTTGCGCGCCGCCGCGGAAGGGCACGTGCACGAACTTCATGCCGGTGGCCAGCGCGATCTCGACGGCGCCGAGGTGATTCGCCGAGCCGATGCCCGAAGAGGCGATGTTGATCGATTTGTTCTTCGACAGCTCAGCCAGCTGCTTGACGTTGTTCGCTGCAATCGACGGGTGCGTGCACAGCAGGTGCGGCGAGTAGGCCAGCATCGTCGCGCCGGCGAGCTGGTTGGGCTTGTAGGGCAGGGCCTTGTCCATCACCGCGTTGATCGCCAGCGAGCTCATGTCCGACAGCAGCATGCTGTGCTCGTTGTTCGACTGCGCGACGGCCGCAGCACCGACCGCGCCGTTGGCGCCGGTCTTGTTCTCGACGACGACGGTGGTCTTGAGCATTTCGCCGAGCGGCGTGGAGATCAGCCGCGCGATCACGTCCGACGTGCCGCCGGGCGGGAAGGGCACGATGATCGTCAGCGGCTTGTCGGGCCACGAGGCGGCGAACGAAGGCGCGGCGATCAAAGCGGCACCGCAGGCGAGGACGAGGCGGCGTGTGGTCATGGCGTGGGGGTCTCCTTGGCCTTCAGTAGATGACGGGTTCTGGCACCGGCGCACCAAAGGCCGTTTCGAGAAAGTCGAAGTCGCAGCCTTCATTGGCCTGCAGGATGTGATGCGAAAACAGCCAGCCGTAGCCGCGTTCATAGCGTGCCGGCGGCGGTGACCATGCCGCCTTGCGGCGCGTAAGTTCGTCGTCGCTGACGTGCAGGTGGATCGTGCGCGCCGGCACGTCGACGCTGATCGTGTCGCCGGTTCTCACCAGCGCCAGCGGCCCACCGATGGCGGCCTCGGGCGAGCAATGCAGCAGGCAACCGCCGTAGCTGGTGCCGCTCATGCGCGCATCCGACAGGCGCAGCATGTCTTTCACGCCTTGCTTCAACAGCTTGGTCGGGATCGGCAGCATCCCCCACTCGGGCATGCCGGCGCCCTTGGGACCGGCGTTGCGCAGGACGAGGATGTCGTTGGCGGTGACGTCGAGATCCGGGTCGTCGACAGCGCGCTTCAACGCCGGGTAGTCGTCGAAGACCAGCGCGCGGCCCGTGTGTTGCAGCAGGTGCGGCGCGCAGGCGCTGGGCTTGATGACGACGCCGTCGGGCGCGAGGTTGCCGCGCATCACGGCGAGCGCGCCTTCGGCGTAGATCGGATTCGACAGAGGCCGGATCACGTCGTCGTTGAAGACCTCGGCGCCGGCGATGTTGTCGCCGATCGTCTTGCCGTTGACGGTGCGCGCTTCGGTGTGCAGATGGCCTTCGATGCGCTTCAACAACGCCGGCAGGCCGCCGGCGTAGAAGAAGTCTTCCATCAGGTAGGTGTCGCCGCTCGGGCGGATGTTCGCGATCACCGGAACCTTGCGGCTGGCGGCATCGAAGTCGTCCAACGTCACCGGGTGGCCGGCGCGGCGGCTCATCGCGATCAGGTGAATGATGGCGTTGGTCGAGCAGCCCATCGCCATCGCGCAGGCGATGCCGTTGTCGAAGTTGGCGCGCGTGAGCAGCTTGGCCGGCGTGAGGTCTTCCTCGACCATGGCGACGATGCGGCGGCCGCATTCGGCGCTCATGCGGATGTGGTTGGCGTCGGCCGCGGGAATGCTCGACGCACCGGGCAACGTCAGGCCCACCGCTTCGGCGATGCCCATCATCGTGGACGCGGTGCCCATCGTCATGCAGGTGCCGTGGCTGCGCGCGATGCCGGCTTCCATTTCGCGCCATGCTTGATCGCTCAAGCGGCCCGCTCGGCGTTCGTCCCAGTACTTGAAGGCATCGCTGCCCGAGCCGAGCACCTGTCCGCGCCAGTTGCCGCGCAGCATCGGCCCGGCGGGCAGGTAGATGAACGGGATGCCCATCGACAGCGCGCCCATCGTCAGGCCCGGCGTGGTCTTGTCGCAGCCGCCCATCAGCACCGCGCCATCGACCGGGTGCGAGCGCAGCAGCTCTTCGGTTTCCATGGCGAGGAAGTTGCGGTAGAGCATCGTCGTCGGCTTGACCAGGCTCTCGGACAAGCTGATCGCCGGCAACTCGAGCGGAAAGCCGCCGGCCTGGAAGACGCCGCGCTTCACATCTTCGACGCGTTGCTTGAAGTGCGAGTGGCACTGGTTGGCGTCGCTCCAGGTGTTGACGATGGCGATCACCGGCTTGCCGATGAAATCGGCCGCGGCATAGCCCATCTGCAGCACGCGCGAGCGGTGGCCGAAGGAGCGGAAGTCGTCGGGGGCGAACCAGCGCGCGGACCTGAGAGCCCCTCGCCCGACGGGTACGCCGGGCGACCCCCCGAGGGGGGGGTGCGTGCTCGCTTGGGACGGCCCGGCGCTGCGCGCGCTGCGCAAGTCTTCTGGCTTTTTCATTCGGCGCTCAGGTAATCGATCGCAGCACGATAGTCGAACTCCGGCAGCGCACCAATGGGGATGTCCTCGACCGGCGTCAGCCGGTGTTGTGGTGGCTGCCGCTACGATGCATGCAGGCCGCAATCGAAGAAGGAAGCCACTCATGAAGATCACGATCATCGGCACCGGCTATGTCGGACTCGTCACCGGCGCCTGCTTGGCCGAGATGGGCAACCACGTGCTGTGCCTGGACATCGACGCCGAGAAGGTGCGACTGCTCGAAACCGGCGTGATGCCGATCCACGAAGAAGGCCTGGCCGAAGTGGCGCAGCGCAACGCTGCGGCAGGCCGCCTGCAGTACACGACCGACCTGGTGCGCGCCGTCGCCCACGGCACGTTGCTCTTCATCGCCGTCGGCACGCCGCCGGGCGAAGACGGCTCGGCCGACTTGCAGTACGTGTTGGCCGCGGCGCGCGACATCGGCCGCCTGATGACCGATTACAAGGTGGTGATCGACAAGAGCACCGTGCCGGTGGGCACCGGCGACAAGGTGCGCGCTGTGATCGCCGAAGAGCTGCAGCGGCGCAACGTGCGCGTCGACTTCGCGGTCGTGTCCAACCCGGAATTCTTGAAGGAAGGCGCCGCGGTGGCCGACTTCATGCGTCCCGACCGCGTGGTCATCGGCGCCGACGACGAGCGCGCGATCCTGCTGATGCGCTCACTCTACGCACCGTTCGTCCGCAACCGCGAGCGCGTGCTGCTGATGGACATCCGCAGCGCCGAGTTCACCAAGTACGCCGCCAACTCGATGCTGGCCACGCGCATCAGCTTCATGAACGAGCTCTCGCGCGTGGCAGAGCGCGTGGGCGCCGACATCGAACATGTGCGCCTGGGCATCGGCTCCGACCCGCGCATCGGCTCGCAGTTTCTGTACCCCGGCATCGGCTATGGCGGTTCGTGTTTTCCGAAGGACTTGAAGGCGCTGGTGCGCTCGGCCTGCGAAGCCGGCGTGCCGCTGCAACTGCTTTCCGCCGTCGAGGCCGTCAACGAACAACAGAAGCTCGTGCTGGTCGACAAGATCGTCGAACGTCTGGGCGCCGACCTTTCCGGCAAGACCTTTGCGTTGTGGGGCCTGGCCTTCAAGCCCAAGACCGACGACATGCGCGAAGCGCCATCACTGACGCTGGTGCGCGAACTGTCGCGCCGTGGCGCGCGCGTGCACGCCTACGACCCGGTGGCTGCTGCCGAGGCGCGGCGCTTGCTGAGCGACGTGAGCGGCTTGTCAATTGCCGAGACGGCCGTGGAAACCTTGCACGGCGCCGACGCGCTGCTGATCGCGACCGAGTGGAAGGAGTTCCGCACGCCGGACTTCGCGTTGATGCGCACGGCACTGAAGACGCCACTGATTTTCGATGGCCGCAACCTCTACGAGCCCGCGCTGATGACGAGCTTCGGTTTCGAATACCACTCGATCGGCAGGCCCGTGTCGCGCTCCGTTGCTGCGCAGGCCATCAGCGACAGTTCGCAGTAACTGCTGCGCCACACGCGTACCGCACGATTAGGGGGATGCAGGCACTTCATCGTCCTTCTGCGTCTTTTAGTGCCGGGGCATCCGCTACCCTTGCGCACCTGTTGACATGAGGGTTCGATGAGTTCGCTGTTCCTCGACAACCTGAGCGCGCACCTCGCGCTTTTCTCGGCTCTGCACGGGCTCGAGCCCGTCGTGCGCACCGCTGCAGACAAGGTGGCCGCTTGTCTGCGCGACGGCGGCAAGCTGATGCTGTGCGGCAACGGCGGTTCGGCGGCCGACAGCCAGCACATTGCCGCCGAGTTCACGGGCCGCTTCATCGAGGATCGGCGACCGCTCGCGGCGATGGCGCTGTCCACAGACAGCTCGGCGCTGACCTGCATCGCCAACGACTACAGCTTCGACGATGTGTTTGCGCGCCAGGTCGAGGCACTCGGGCGCACCGGCGATTGCCTGCTGGCGATTTCGACGTCGGGCAATTCGCCCAACGTCGTCAAAGCCGCCGAAGCGGCCAAGCGCGCCGGCATGAGCGTGATCGGCCTGCTCGGGCGCGACGGTGGACGGCTGGCCTCGATCTGCGACCTGCCGATCGTCGTGCCGGAGCAGAGCACGGCGCGCATCCAGGAAGCCCACATTTTCATCGGCCACACGATCTGCGGTCTCACCGAGCAGGCCCTCGGTCTGGCGCGCGCGGCATGAAGCCGAGCCGCGAGCGATTGGCTGCCAGCCGCGTGCTCGTCGTCGGCGACGCCATGCTCGACCGCTATTGGTTCGGTGCGGTGGAACGCATCTCGCCCGAGGCCCCGGTACCCGTCGTTCGCGTCGAGCGCGAGGAAGAGCGGCTCGGCGGCGCCGCCAACGTGGCGTTGAACGTGCGCAGCCTGGGCTCGCAGGTGGCGTTGATGTCGGTCATCGGCGACGACACCGAAGGCGCGCGCATGCTGGGCTTGTTGGCGCGCGCTGGCGTGCGGGCCCGCGTCAGCACCGATGCGAGGCTGCGCACTATCGTCAAGCTGCGCGTCATCGGCCGTGCGCAGCAGTTGCTGCGTGTTGACTTCGACCAGGCGCCGCCGCAGACGTCGCTGGTGGACCTGCTCGGCGCCTTCGAGCAGGAGATCCGCTCCTGCGATGCGGTGCTGTTCTCAGACTACGCCAAGGGTGGGCTCTCGCATCTGCCGCGCATGATCGAGCTGGCGCGCGCTGCCGGCAAGCCGGTGCTGGTGGATCCGAAAGGCAACGACTACGAGCGCTATCGCGGCGCCAGCGTCATCACGCCCAACCGTGCCGAGCTGGCGCAAGCCGTCGGCGGCTGGTCGGATGAAGAGACGCTGAAGAAGCGCGCCGTCGCGCTGCGAGAGCAGATCGGCGTGGCCGCGCTGCTGGTGACGCGCGCCGAAGAAGGCATGACGCTGTTCGACGGCCGCGGCGCGTTGCACGTGCCGACGCAGGCGCGAGAAGTCTTCGACGTCACCGGCGCCGGCGACACCGTGATCGCGACGCTGGCCGCGATGCTGGCCGCCGGCGTCAAGCTGCGTTCTGCGGTGGAGCATGCCAACAAGGCAGCCGGCATCGTCGTCAGCCGCTTCGGCACTGCCAGCGTGACCTACGAGGAGCTGTTCGAGTGAAGGTTGTGGTCACAGGCGCAGCCGGGTTCATCGGTTCGAACCTGGTGCATGGGCTCAACGCGCGCGGCATCGACGACATTCTGGCCGTCGACGACCTCACCGACGGCAGCAAGCACCTGAACCTGGCCGGCGCGTCGATCGCCGACTACGTCGATCACGAAGAGTTCTACGGCCGCTTCGAACGCGGTGACTTCGGCCGCGCCGACATCGTCTTTCACCAGGGTGCCTGCTCCGACACGATGGTCCACGACGGTCGCTTCATGATGCAGGCCAACTACCGCTGCTCGAAGCGCCTGCTCGATGCGTGCCTGGCCAGCGATACCCGTTTGGTCTATGCGTCGTCAGCGGCGGTCTATGGCGCGAGCAAAGTCTTCCGCGAAGAGACTGCCTGCGAGCAGCCGCTGAACGTCTACGGCTACTCGAAGCTGCTGTTCGATCAGGTGGTGCGGCGCGCGCTGCCGACCGCCGCCGTGCAGGTGGCCGGCTTGCGCTACTTCAACGTCTATGGACCGCGCGAGCAGCACAAGGGGCGCATGGCCTCGGTGGCGTTTCATCAGCATGGCCAGTTGGCGCGCGACGGCCACGTCAACTTGTTCGGCGGCTACGGCGGCTACGGCGCCGGCGAACAGCAGCGCGATTTTGTTTTCGTCGATGATGTGGTGGCGGTGAATCTGTGGCTGCTCGAGCAGGTGCAGGTCAGCGGCATCTTCAACGTCGGCAGCGGCAGGGCGCAGCCGTTCAACGATGTTGCACAGGCCGTCGTCAACGCCGGCCGCGCCGGCGCGGGCGCGTCGGCGCTGACGCTCGACGCGCAGGTCCAGCAAGGACTGGTGCGCTACGTCGACTTCCCTGCGGCCCTGGTCGGCAAGTACCAATGCCATACCCAGGCCGACCTGACGCGCCTGCGCGCCGCCGGCTGCAACCTGCCGTTTGTGAACGTGGCTGCGGGCGTCGCGCGCTACATGCGCTGGCTGTCAGGTCAAGGCCAAGAAGGCCTCGACGCAGCGCGCCAGATCGGGCGCGACCAGGTCGGCACCTCCGCGGCCTGAGCCTTCCGGGGCGACCCGGCAGCACCACCGAACGCCAGCCGCACGGCCGGCCTGGATGTCGGACGGCTTGTCGCCGACGAGCATCGATCGTTGCGGATCGATCCCGAATTCGGCGATACCGCGCAGGATCATGCCGGGAGCTGGCTTGCGGCAATCGCACTGCACTCGGTAGGCGGCCACGCTCGCGTCCGGCAGGTGAGGGCAGTGGTAGACCGCGTCTAACGCAACTCCCTCAGCGGCAAGCACCGCGTGCAGATGCTGCGTCAGCGTGGCGTAGTCGGCCTCGGTAAACAGGCCGCGCGCGATGCCCGACTGGTTGGTGACAACGATCAGCAGGAAACCGGCCTCCTTGAGCCGGCGCAACGCGGCCGGCACGCCGGGCAGCAGCAGAAAGCGATCGGCGCGGTGCACATAGCCGTGGTCGGTATTGATGACGCCATCGCGGTCGATGAAGGCAGCACGGGTGCCCGAGTTCATGAGCCGATGCGAATCTGCTTGACCAAGGCGCTGGTCGAATAGCCGGGCACGAAGGTGATGGCATGGGCTTGGCCGCCCCACGAGCGAACGAGCGCGGTTTCGGCGAGCCTTTCGATGTCGTAGTCGCCGCCTTTGACATAGATGTCCGGGCGCAGCCGGGCGATCAGTTCGACCGGCGTGTCTTCGTCGAACAGGGCCACGGCATCCACATTGCGTAGCCCCGCCAGCACCGCGGCGCGATCGGCGGCAGGATTGAGCGGGCGTTCGCTGCCCTTGCCGAGCCGCCGCACGGAAGCATCGGTGTTCAACCCCACCACCAGGCAGGCGCCATGCGCTCGTGCCAGTGCAAGGTAGCTGACGTGGCCGCGGTGCAGGATGTCGAAGACGCCGTTGGTGAAGACCATCGGCC
>JANNJX010000209.1:0-2052 GCA_031396005.1 Burkholderiales bacterium | reverse complement strand
GCGCCGGCACGCCCGACAGCGTGGCGCTGCGCATCGATCCGGCGCGCTGGGTGCCGTGGGGCGCGTGGCCGGCGTTGCTGACGCAGGGCGGGCCGGTGCGCGTGAGCTTGTTGCATGAAGGCCGCAGCGTGCTGCTGCAGCCGGGCGCTGCCGACCCGCCGGCCGGCTTGACGGCCGGCTTCGTCTTCGACAAGGCGCTCGATCTGCCGGGCTGGCCACTCACCTTGCAGTTGCAGCGCGCTACCGGCCCGGCCGAATGGCCGTGGGCGTCACTGCTTGCCATTGCGTTGACAACCGCCCTCGCGCTGGGCACGGCAGCCTGGTGGCGCCGCAACCAGCGCTTGCGTCAACGCGCCGAAGAATGGCTGCGCGTCGGCCGCGTGGCTCGGCTCAACGCGCTCGGCGAGATGGCCGGCGGCATCGCGCATGAGTTGAACCAGCCGCTGGCTGCAGTGATGGCCAATGTGCAGGCGGCGCGGCGCCTGCTCGACGATGACGACGAACCGCAGGCTCGCATCCAGGCCCGCGAAGCGGTGCAGCAGGCTGCCGCCCAGGCGCGCCGCGCTGCCGACGTGGTGGCCCGGCTGCGCCAGCGCATCGACTCGCCCGACGCCGGCCTGACCGTGCAGGCCGTGGACCTGGCCGCCGTGTGCGCCCAGGTGCTCGAACTGCTCGAGCCGGCGTTGCGCGAGCGCACGATCGCAGCGCGCGTGCAAGGGCAGGCGCCGCGGGTGCGCGCCGACCCGGTTGCGCTGGAGCAGATCGTGCACAACGTCGTCGGCAATGCGATGTTGGCGCTGCAAGACGTGCCGGCCGCCGAGCGCCAGCTGGTGCTCGCCATCGACGCGCAAGGCGCGCGCGCCACGCTGGCGGTGCGTGACAACGGCCCCGGCATCGCCGATGAATTGTGGCCGCGCCTGTTCGAGCCCTTCGTCACCACGCGCAGCAAGGGCCAGGGGCTCGGCCTGGGCCTCAGTCTGTGCCGCTCGCTGGCGCAGTCGATGGGCGGCAGCCTCAACGCGTTGCCGTTGCGCCCGCGCGGCGTCGAGTTCAAGCTCACGTTGCAAGTGGCAAATTGAGAAGGGGTGAACGCATGACCGCCACCATCTCCGCACTGGTTCATCTCGTCGATGACGACGACGCGGTGCGCGACGCGCTGGCGCGGCTGCTCGCCAGCGTCGGCCTGCGCGTGCAAGGCTGGGCCGACGCGCAGCAGTTCTTGCGCGGCTTCGACCGCGACGCCATCGGCGCCGTCGTGCTCGACGTCCGCATGCCCGGCATGGGTGGCCTGGCGCTGCTCGACGCGCTGCGTGCCGCCGGCGCCGACCAACCGGTGGTCCTGCTCACCGGGCACGGCACGGTGGAGATGTGCCGACGCGCCTTCAAGTCGGGCGCGGCCGAGTTTCTCGAGAAGCCGGTCGACGACGAGGCCCTGCTCGAAGCGGTGCAGTCCGCCGTGCGCACGCACAGCCGCTCGCGCGAACGCGACAGCGCGGACCGCGCAGCACGCGAGCGCTTCGCCCGCTTGTCGGAGCGAGAGCGCGAGGTGCTGGCGCTGGTGATCGAAGGCCTCACCGCCAAGCAGATCGCGCGCCGGCTCGACTTGTCGCCGCGCACGGTCGAGACGCACCGCGCGCATCTGTCGGAAAAGCTCGAGGTCGATTCGCTGGCGCAACTGGTGCGCCGCTATGCCGCGCTGGTGGACGACAACGGCGCCGGCGCTGCGTAAATCTACGGAGCGCGGCGCGTGCGCGCACGCATGGCGCCGGGCGCGGCGGATTTCTACATTGAAGGCACGGCCCGAGTGGTGGCCGCACCTTCACCCAAGGACTTCCTGATGTTGCCCACCCACCCCCGACGAGTTTTGGCGATGTTGTGCATCACGTGGGCTGCCGCAGTGCAGGCGCAGACTGCGCCGAGCGCTGCCGAAGCCGCTGCCTACGGCGGCCTGCATGCGGCGGCGTGGCGCGGCGACGCGGCGCAGATCAACGGCGCAGCCACGCCCGCCGAGGTGAAGAAGCGCGATGCGCAGGGCCGCACCGCGCTGCATGT
>JANNJX010000194.1:0-9163 GCA_031396005.1 Burkholderiales bacterium | reverse complement strand
CATCGGCGCGAACTTCGGCCCGATCAACTGGCCGCCGACCAGCACGCCGAGGATGATCGAGCCGATCGTCAGGCCCTCGATCCAGCCGTTGGCCTTGACCAGTTGCGACGGCGGCAGGAGCTCGGTCAGGATGCCGTACTTGGCCGGCGAATACGCCGCGGCGCCGAGGCCGACGATGGCATACGACAACAACGGATGCACGCCGAACAACATCATCAGGCAGCCGACAACCTTGATGGCGTTGGAGACGAACATGACCTTGCCCTTGGGCAAGGCGTCGGCGAAGGCGCCGACGAAGGGCGCGAGCACGACGTAGAAGAGCGCGAACATCGGCACCAGCGCCGCGCGCTGCCACTCCGGCGCGCCGCCGGTGCGCAACATTTCGACGGCGGCGACGAACAACGCGTTGTCAGCCAGCGAGCTGAAGAACTGCGCCGACATGATGGTGTAGAAGCCTCGTTTCATGCGCGGCGCAACAGCTTAGTCTCCGTATTGTCTGGGGCCTTGCGAGAGGCGGGCGGGTTATAGCACGCAGCATCGGATGGTTACGATATGGGCATGGTGCCCCCCAGCTCACTGCGTTCGCTGCCCCCCGAGGGGGCGTCAGTGCCCTTCGGGCGGCCGGGCGGGCACTGATGCCGCGTCCGATCGAAGCCCTGATCCACACCAGCGCGCTCGCGCACAACCTCACACGCGCTCGTGCCGCCGCGCCCGATGCCAAGGTCTGGGCGGTGGTCAAGGCCAATGCTTATGGCCACGGCATCGAGCGCGCCTACGAAGGTTTGCGCGGCGCCGATGGTCTTGCGCTGCTCGACTTGAACGAAGCCGAGCGCATCCGCGCGCTCGGTTGGCGCGGCCCGGTGCTGTTGCTCGAAGGGGCCTTCGAGCTGCGTGACCTCGAGCTGTGCTCGCGTCTGGACCTCTGGCATGTGGTCCATTGCGACGAGCAGATCGACTGGCTGGCCAAGCACAAGACGCACGCGCCGCACCGTGTGTTCCTGAAAATGAACAGCGGCATGAATCGGCTCGGCTTCAAACCCGAGGCCTACCGCAGCGCATGGACGCGTTTGAACGCGCTACCGCAGGTCGGCGAGATCACGCTGATGACCCACTTCTCAGATGCCGACGGCGCGCGCGGCATTGCTCTGCAGGTGGCGGCGTTCGAGACCGCGACGCGCGATCTGCCCGGTGAACGCTCGCTGGCCAACAGCGCCGCGGCGCTGCGTCATCCGGCGGCTGCGGCCGATTGGGTGCGCGCCGGCATCATGAGCTACGGCAGCGCGCCCGATTTTCCCGAGCACGACATCGCCCATTGGGGCCTGCTGCCGACGATGACGTTGCGCTCGAAGCTGATCGCCACGCAGCGTTTGGCGGCCGGCGACAGCGTCGGCTACGGCAGCGCCTTCACCGCCAGTGAGCCGATGACGATTGGCATCGCCGCCGTCGGCTATGCCGACGGCTACCCGCGCCACTGCGCCAGCGGCACGCCGGTGCTGGTGGCCGGCGTGCGCACCCGCACCGTTGGCCGAGTCAGCATGGACATGATCGCGGTCGATCTGTCTGCAACGGCCGATGCGGGTATCGGCAGCGAGGTCACGCTGTGGGGCGAAGGCCCGAACGGCTCGCGGTTGCCGATCGACGAGGTCGCTCGCGCCGCCGGCACGATCGGCTATGAGCTGATGTGCGCGCTGGCGATGCGCGTGCCGGTGCGCACGACCGAATGACGCCGCAACGTTTCGCGCAGCGCGTCCGCGCCGATCTGCAAGCGCGACGCTGGCTGCGCTGGCACTGTTCGCTGATCGGTTTGTTCACGCTGCTCGCCGGCTGGGCGTGCTCGCATGCACTCATGCGCCTCGGCGCCGACGCCTTGTGGTTGCGCTACGGCGCGTCGTTCGCCGTGGCCTACGGCGTGCTGATGTTCTTGCTCTACCTGTGGGCGCGCTGGCTGCTGTCTCGTGATGAGGCCGACTGGCTGCAGATCGACGGCGGCGGATCGGGGGATGGCCCGAGTGGCGGCTCTGGATCTCACGCGGGCGGCGACCTGTCATCGATCAAGTCCGGCGGCGGCGGCGATTTCGGCGGCGCCGGCGGCGGTGGCTCGTTCGATACGCCGGATCTGCCGGTCGCGGTAAATGAGGGCGAGGCCGTCGGCGGCGCGCTCGATATTGCCGCCGCGGCCGATGAAGGGGCGATCGTGCTGATTCCGATCGCGCTCGTCGTCGGCATCGCGCTGGCCCTCGGCGCCGTGCTGGGGTTTGCGGTGTTCGGCCTGTTCGGCGTCGAAGTGCTGTTGGCGGTAGCAGTCGAGATCGCCGTTGCCTCCGTCGGCGGCGCCATCGCCTACAAGGCCGGCGCCGAAGGCTGGCTGACGGCCGCGTGGCGGCGCACGTTCTGGCCGGCGGTGGCCACGCTGGCCTGCGTCGTTGTCCTGGGCGCCGCGATCGACCACTGGTTGCCGGAAGCGCGCTCGCTGCCCCACGCACTGCGGCTGCTGCGCGTCTGAGGTAACGTCACCCTCTTCAGCATGCGAGGAGATCACTCATGGGACTCATTGGCACCATCCTCGTCGGCCTGATCGTCGGCGCGATTGCGCGCTTCATCATGCCCGGCGACCAGAAGATGGGCTGGATCATGACCATCCTGCTCGGCATCGGCGGCTCGTTCGCGGCCGGCTTCATCGGCCAGGCTTTGGGCTGGTACCAGGCCGGTCAAGGCGCGGGGTGGATCGCGTCGGTGCTCGGCGCGCTCGTGCTCTTGTTCGCCGTCAACAAGTTCCGCGGCGGCAGCACACCCCCTGCTCAATAGCCCTGAAAGTCGCGCCTGATGAAGTGACGTTCACCGCCGTGCGCGCGCAGGGCGCCGGCGGTCAGAACGTCAACAAGGTGTCGAGCGCGGTGCACCTGCGCTTCGACGTGCTGGCGTCGTCGCTGCCCGAGGATGTGAAGATGCGCTTGCTCGCCCTTGCCGACACGCGCATCACGCAAGAAGGCGTGGTCGTCATCAAGGCGCAGGAGCATCGCAGCCAGGACATGAACCGCGCCGACGCGGTGCAGCGCTTGCAGGCGATGGTCGATTCGGTGGCGCGGCCACCGCGCGTACGCAAGGCGACGAAGCCGACCTACGGCTCCAAGCAGCGGCGGCTCGAAGGCAAATCTCAGCGCTCGCAGACGAAGGCGCTGCGCGGCAAGCCACGCGACGGTTAGCCGCGCTTGACCGTCGCCAACACTGTGGCCAGCACCACGAACAAGCTGCCGAAAACGCGGTTGACCCAGCGCATCTGCCGCGGCGTTCGCAGTGCCGCGAGGGCACGCGGCGCGAACGCGGTGTAGCTGGCGTTGACGACGAGGTCGGTGAATGCCAGCGTCGCGGCAATGACGAGGTACTGCGGCAGCAGCGCCTGCTTCGGGTCGAGAAACTGCGGCACGACGGCGAGCATGAACAGCGTGCCTTTGGGGTTGAGCGTGTTCAGCACCCAGCCGCGCATCAGGATCGATCGGCGCGACAGCCGTGCCGCACCTTCGCCCTCGGCTTGCATGCCGACCGCGGGCGCGCGCCACTGCGCAATTCCGAGCCACAGCAGGTAGGCCACACCGAGCCACTTGACGATCGCAAAGGCCGTCGATGAGGCCACGATCAGCGCACCGAGTCCCACGCCGACCAGCAGCAGTTGCGACCACAGACCGAGCACGAGGCCGAAGGTGAACCAGTAGCCGCGCGCAAAGCCGTGCTGCAATCCGGCGCTCATGGCGCCCACGGCGCCGGCCCCGGGCGAGATGCTGATGGCCCATGACGCAGCGAAGAATGGGAGCCAGACGCTCAAGTCCATGCGCGAGTTTGTAGCACGTGACAATGCGCGCATGGCCAAAGACAAGTCGATCTACGTCTGCAACGAGTGCGGCGGCAGCAACCCGAAGTGGCTCGGCAAATGCCCGCATTGCGGCGCCTGGAACTCGCTCGAAGAAACCGCCGGAGAGCCCAGCGGTGGCAAGCAGCACCGCTTTCAGTCGCTGGCCAAGAGCGCGCCGGTGGCGACGCTGGCCGACATCGAGAGCGCCGATGTCGCGCGCACCCCCACCGGGCAGGAAGAGCTGGACCGTGTGCTCGGCGGCGGCATCGTGCCCGGCGGCGTGACGCTGATCGGCGGCGACCCCGGCATCGGCAAGAGCACGCTGCTCTTGCAAGCTGCGCACACGCTGTCAAAACAGATGAAAGTTTTGTACGTCAGCGGCGAGGAAAGCGGCGCGCAGGTGGCGCTGCGGGCGCAGCGGCTCGGTCTCGACGGCTCGCGCGTGCGCGTGATGGCCGAGATTCAGCTCGAACGCATCATCGCCACGCTCGATGTCGAAGCGCCGGCGTTCTGCGTCATTGATTCGATCCAGACGCTGTACTCCGATGCGCTCACGTCAGCGCCCGGCTCGGTGGCGCAGGTGCGCGAATGCGCGGCGCACCTGACGCGCACGGCCAAAGCGCGCGGCATCGCCGTCGTGCTCGTCGGCCATGTGACGAAGGAAGGCGCTATCGCCGGGCCGCGCGTGCTGGAGCACATCGTCGACACGGTGCTGTACTTCGAAGGCGACTCGCATTCGAGTTTCCGCCTCGTGCGCGCGATCAAGAACCGCTTCGGCGCAGTCAACGAGATCGGCGTCTTTGCGATGACCGAGCGCGGCTTGAAGGGTGTCAGCAACCCGAGCGCGATTTTTTTGTCGACGCATGGCGCGCCGGTGCCGGGCTCGTGCGTGCTGGTCACGCTCGAAGGCACACGGCCGTTGCTGGTGGAAGTGCAGGCGCTGGTGGACAGCGGCGGGTCGAGCCCTCGGCGTTTGAGCGTCGGTCTCGATCGCGACCGCCTGGCCATGCTGCTGGCAGTGCTGCACCGCCACGCCGGCGTGGACTGTCTCGATCAGGATGTGTTCGTCAATGCGGTCGGCGGTGTGCGCATCACCGAGCCCGCGGCCGATCTTGCGGTGATGCTGGCCATTCAAGGCAGCCTGCGCGGCCGTGCGCTGCCGCGCGGCTTCATCGCCTTCGGCGAAGTCGGCCTGGCCGGTGAAGTGCGGCCGGCGCCGCGCGGTCAGGAGCGCTTGAAGGAAGCCGCCAAGTTGGGCTTCTCGGTCGCGCTCGTGCCGAAAGCGAATGCACCGAAGAAGCCCATCGAGGGCCTCACGGTGCATCCGGTCGAGCGCGTCGAAGAAGCCATCGACATCGTGCGCAGCCTGTGAAGCTGCACACGACTCGTTTCAGCGGCTGATCTGCAACGTGTACGCCGCCGCCGCGCCGCTGTAGTAGCGCACGCGCACGTAATAGGTGGCTGTCGTCGTGCCGGTGTTGGTGATGCTCGCGCTGTCCACCACGCCGGTGCCCCGGGTGCTGCTGGCCGCAGCGTTGCCGGTGGCTGCGCGGTAGAGGTATAGGTCGTAGTCGGCAGTGGCCGGCGGCGTCAGCGTGGCGCTCAAGGTGCGGCCGGGCGCGACCGTGACGGCGAAGTAGTCGTTGTCGCCCGAGGTCATGCTGCCGTTGACGGTAGCCGGGTTCGGCGTGATGACCTGCGCCGTGCCGCGCGTGTTGTTGCTTTCGACTTCGGCCACCGTGCCGCCGCCCCCACCACCGCCCGTGCCGATGGTGAGGTAGGTGGCGCTGATCGCGCCCCAGGCGCCGCCGGCGTCTTGCGCGCGCACGAAGACGATGTGCTTGCCGGTGGACAAGCCGGTGGTGTTGATCTGCCCGGTTAGGCCCTCGGTCGTGGCGTTGAACGCGCCGTCGGCAGCGCTCATCGTGCGCGCCGCGCCGCCGGCCCACGGCGGCGTGTCGATGTAGTACTCGGCCGCGCCGATGTTCTGCGTCGCCTCGACTCCGTTGCTGTTGTTGAAGCGTGTGTCGGTGGCCGACGCCGTCAGCGTGACCGCGGTGCCCGCGGGCACGGTGCTGCTGGATAGCGCCACGCTCGTCACGTCCGGCCCGCCGGGCGTGAGGTAGGGCGTGCGCACGACCTTGGCCGCGTAGATCAGCGCCGGCAGGTTGTTCGGCTTGATGGTGTTGGTGTAGTCGGTGCAGCTCTGGAAGAACGAGGTACCGAGCTCGAAGGTGTAGGCCGCGACGCCCAGTTCACCGTAGCTGACGCCGTCGCTCGTGCCGTCGGTGGCATACAGGCCGATCGATTGCTGCGGCGTGTAGCCGTTGAAGAAGGCGAACTTGCGGCCGAGCGTCTGCAGCGCCGCGCCGTTGGGCGCCGGCGTGGCGGTGTCGCCCCAGGGCCAGAGCACGAGCTGGCTGTAGCTGTGCACGTCGATGTGGATGCCGCTGGTGTCGGTCGGTGCAGCGTCGGTTTTTGCCGGGCCGCGGCGGTCGGGCCACAGGCTGCGCACGTAGGCTTCGATGGCCTGCGTCTCGGGCTCGGAGCCGGCGCTCGGGCCGCGGTAAGTGAGACTGCATTGGTCGCCGGAGGAGCCCGAGCCGCCGGTGATGTTCCAACTGAAGGAGAAGTTGCGGTTCAGGTCCGCGCCACGGGTGTTGCTCGTTGCACCGCAGTAAGTCTGGTTGGTGTTCTTGCGCCACGACAGCCCGGTCTCGGCTTTCTTGCGACCGTCCGGGTTGGTCTGCAGCATCAGGTGAACTTCATGGTGATCGAGGATCCACGTCGCGTCGGCGTTGACGCCCCAGCCTTCGAGCAACCAGCGCGCGAACGCCAGGTTCAGCGGCGCGGTGGTGTACTCGCGCGCATGGATCGCGCTGTTGACGAACAGCTTGGGCTTGGCGCCGGGCAGGCTCTTGTTGGTGAGCTTGAGGACGAAGATGTCGTAGCCGCCGAGGCCGGCGCCCTTGTCCCAAGAGTTGCCGACGTCGGTCCACGCTGCGAGGTTGGGGTAGGCGGTGGTGAAGCCCTGCGCAGCGGCGTAGGTTTCTTCGACGGTTTCGTAGCAGGCAAAGCTCGGGATCGACTGCACGACGGCCTGGTCACCGACGGCGCCGGTGGCGGATTGGCGCGAGATCGAGTTGCGGTTCATCTGCTCGAGGAACGCACGGCGCTGGGTGATGAACTCATCGGCGCGCGCCAGACGAAAGCCGAACGACTGAAGTTGCGACATCTCCGTCGCATCCAACTCCATCACCAGGTAGCCCTCGTTGTAGCGGCTCTCCAGCACGGCGTGATGAAAGGTGATGGCCGCCTTGCGCGCCGTCTCGACGCTCGGGAAAAAGACTTTGAAGATGTTCTCGGCCGCGTACTCGGTCTGCAGATCCTGCTGCGTCTGCGCGGCCGTCTGCCGCTGCGCCGGTTGCTGCGCGAACGCAGCGCTGGTCAGGACCAGTCCGAGGCACAAAGACAGGCACGAAGCGAGATGAGGTTGGCGTGTCATCGGGTCGGTCTTTCGTCGTTGCGTCGCGCCCGTGCTGGACGGCAGAGGGGGCGAATCGTGCGCACGCACCGGCGTGCCGTCAAGACACGTTGCAAAAATTTCCGTGGGCGTTGATTCATCACCTGCGGCCGCGTATGGTCCGCGCCAGATGCCGCCTCCCAGGTCCGTCCTCGCTCGTAGCGTCGCCTTCGAACAGCGGCGTGCGCTCGCCGTTGCGATGGTCTTCGCGTTGTCCGGCGCCGGCTGTGCACAGGCGCAGCCCGTCGCCGATCTGGCCTTGCAATGGCAGGCTCTGCGTCCGCTGCGCGGCCACTTCGACGGCGCAGCGTGGAACGCCGACGTCGACCGCTGGCAAGGCCGCAAGCACGTGCTGATGCAGGCCCTGGCCGAGCAGGCTTTGACAGAACAGCTCTCGCGCGAAACGTTGACGCAGCGCATGGGCGCACCCGATGCGCTGTGGCGGGCCGGCCAGCCGGCGCACGCCGGCGCGCTCGAACAGGCGCAGTGGCGCGGCACGCCCACCGCGGAGTTGCTGGTCTACCACTGGCGCGGCGAGCACGATCGCCTGCTGTTCGCCATCGGCAACGGACGCGTCGCCGCCACCGGCTGGTGGATGGTGCAGGAGTGAGGGTGCAGGAGTGACGCCGGCGGTGGTGGGCTGGGCGCTGGCAGCTGCTGCGGTCGCGGTCGGATGGTTCAGCTACGGTTGGCGTGGCCTCGTGCTGGCGCTGACGGTGATCGCCTTCTGGCTGCTGCTGCAATTGAGCCGCACGCTGCGCGTGCTGCGCCGGGCCGCGCAATCGCCGCTCGGGCATGTCGACAGCGCCGTCATGTTCAACGCCCGTCTGAGCGTGGGCCTGCGCCTGCCGCAAGTCATCACCCTCACCCGCAGCCTCGGCCGCAAGGTCGGCGATCAACCCGAAATGTTCGTCTGGCGCGACGGCGGCGGCGATGAGGTGGAGCTGACGTTTGTTGACGGCCGCTGCACGCAATGGCGGCTGCTGCGCCACGGCGCCGAGGCCTAGAATTCAACGCTTTCACTCTGGCGAGCGGCCCATGTCGATGCACGACCGTGACGGAAAAATCTGGATGGACGGCGAGCTGGTCGAGTGGCGTGACGCCAAGATCCATGTGCTCTCGCACACGCTGCATTACGGTTGCGGCGCTTTCGAGGGAGTGCGCGCTTACGACGCTGTCGGTGGCACGGCCATCTTCCGTCACCGCGAGCACACCGAGCGCCTGTTCAACAGCGCCAAGATCCTGCGCATGAAGATCCCGTTCACGCCCGAGCAGATCATGCAGGCGACGCGCGAGGTCGTTCGCAGCAATGCCCTGCGCAGCTGCTACATCAGGCCGCTGACCTGGATCGGTTCGGAAAAACTCGGTGTGTCACCCAAAGGCAACACCATCCACGTCATGGTGGCGGCGTGGCCCTGGGGCGCCTACCTCGGCGAGGAAGGCCTCGCGCGCGGCATCCGCGTCAAGACTTCGAGCTACACACGGCACCACGTCAACATCACGATGACACAGGCCAAGGCGGTGTCGAACTACACCAACTCGATCCTGGCCAACATGGAGGCTCTGGACGACGGCTACGACGAGGCGCTGCTGCTCGATGCCAGCGGCTTCGTCAGCGAAGGCGCGGGAGAGAACCTGTTCGTCATCAAGAAGGGCGTGGTCTATACGCCGGACCTGTCGGCCGGGGCGCTCAACGGCATCACCCGCGACACCATCTTCGCCATCTGCGCCGACCTCGGCCTGAAGCTGGTCGAAAAGCGCATCACGCGCGACGAGGTCTATATCTGCGACGA
>JANNJX010000171.1:0-7082 GCA_031396005.1 Burkholderiales bacterium | reverse complement strand
CGGCGCACCAGCCAGGCGCCGACGGCCGCCTGCAATGCGGCGCCGGCGGCGGTGCCCAGCCAGGTCAGGATCACCCCGGCGCCGAGTGGCGTGTCGGGCCAGACGAGCCACAGGTTGGCCGCGAGCGCCGCCGCCGCCACCGCAGCCACGGCCGGGCGGCCCCAGACGAAGGCTGCCGCCAGCCCGATGCCGGCCGCAGGGAACAGCGGCGACGCATTGCTCGGCGGAATCGCCAGCATCAGGCCGAGGTACGCCATCGCCACGTACGCCGCGAAGGTAATCGCGAACGCGGCCCACGGCAGCGGTGCCAGGTCCGCAGCGATGCGTCGCGGCGCGGACGGGGCTTCCTGGGGCACGGCGAAACTCAGACGTTGAACAGGAAGTTCAACACATCACCGTCGTGCACCACGTACTCCTTGCCTTCAGCGCGCATCTTGCCGGCGTCCTTGGCGCCCTGTTCGCCTTTGAAGGCCACGAAGTCGGCAAAGGGGATCGTCTGCGCGCGGATGAAGCCGCGCTCGAAGTCGGTGTGGATCACGCCGGCGGCTTGCGGCGCCGTGTCGCCGACGTGGATCGTCCAGGCGCGCACTTCCTTCGGCCCCGCGGTGAAGTAGGTCTGCAGGCCGAGCAGCTTGAAAGCCGCGCGGATCAGCCGCGCCAACCCCGCTTCGGTCTGGCCCATCTCGGCCAGGAACATCGTCTTGTCGTCGTCGCTCATGTCGGCCAGCTCGGCTTCGGTCTTGGCACAGATGGCCACCACCGGCGCATTCTGTTTGGCCGCGAACTCGTTCAATCGATCGAGATACGGGTTGTTTTCGAATCCCGACTCGGAAACGTTGCCGACGAACATCGCCGGCTTGGCCGTGATCAGGCAGAGCGGCTTCAGCACCACGCGCTCTTCCTTGCTGAAGTCGATGCCGCGCACCGGCAGGCCTTGGTTGAGCACGGCGTCGCATTTCTTCAAGACATCGACCAGTCGTTGTGCTTCCTTGTCGCCGCCGGCCTTGGCCACCTTGCTGTAGCGGATGAGGCTTTTCTCGACCGTGGCCAGATCGGCCAGACACAGCTCCGTTTGAATCACTTCGACATCGGCGATCGGATCGACTTTGCCCGAGACGTGGATCACGTTCTCGTCTTCGAAGCAGCGCACGACGTTGACGATGGCGTCGGTCTCGCGGATGTGCGAGAGGAACTGGTTGCCCAGGCCTTCGCCTTTAGAAGCCCCCGCGACGAGCCCGGCGATATCGACGAACTCGACGATCGCCGGCACCACGCGCTCGGGTTTGACGATCGTCGCGAGCTGCTGCAACCGCGGATCCGGCAACTCGACGACGCCGACGTTGGGCTCGATGGTGCAGAACGGGTAGTTCTCAGCCGCGATGCCGGCTTTGGTCAGCGCGTTGAAAAGGGTGGACTTGCCGACATTGGGCAGGCCCACGATGCCGCATTGCAGGCTCATGGGAATCTCTTTGAAATCAGAGCGGGAATTGTAGGTGGGCCTACCATCGCGCCATGCAGCTTCTGAGCGCGCACGACAAAGATCTGGGCGGCGGATTCGTGGTGCGCCGCCTGCTGCCGTCGGCGACGCATCGAGCCGTCGGCCCGTTCGTCTTTTTCGATCACTTCGGCCCGATCGAGGCGCGGCCCGAAGACAACCACGACGTGCGCCCGCACCCGCACATCGGCCTGGCAACGGTGACCTACCTCTTCGAAGGCGCGATGCAGCACCGCGACTCCACCGGCGTCGTGCAGCGCATCGAGCCCGGCGCCATCAACCTGATGATTGCCGGCCGTGGCGTCGTGCATTCGGAGCGCACACCCGATGACTTGCGCGGCCACACGCGACGCAGCCACGGCCTGCAGTTGTGGCTGGCCTTGCCCGAAGCCGACGAGGAGACGGCACCCGCATTCAGCCACACGCCCGAGACGGCGATCCCGCGCTGGGCTTTGGGTGGCGTGTCGGCGCGCGTGCTGATCGGCAGCGCGTTCGGCGTCACCTCGCCGGTGCGGACGCGCTCGCCGACGCTGTACATCGATTTGCAGCTCGCGCGCGGCGCGCAGGTGGCGTTGCCACCGCAATGGGCCGAGGAGCGCGCGCTGTATGTCGTCGATGGTGTGTGCACGATCGACGGTCAGGCGATGGCGGCGCACACGATGGCGGTGCTGCCGGTGGGGACCGAAGTGCGGCTGTCCGCTGAACAGAACGCACGTTGCGTGCTGATCGGCGGCACGCCGCTCGGCCAGCGCTTCATGTGGTGGAACTTCGTTTCTTCGCGCAAGGAGCGCATCGCGCAGGCAGCCGATGCATGGCTGTTGCAACCGAACGAGGCGTTCCCTCAGGTTGCAGGCGAGAGCGAGTTCATTGCGCTGCCCGAGCGGCGACCCCTTTGAATTTGCGCGCGATGACGAAGAGCTGCCAGGTCGGCAGCCGGTGTCGAGCCGCGCTCACGTCAGTCGAACGCGAGCTCGGCTTGCACCGATGACCCGACGCGCAGGCGGTGACCGACGCCGGAAACGATGACCGCGTTCTGCCCGAACGTCAGCGCGCCGCCGACGCGTGCGTTGGCGCGATAGGCGCTCATCGCGTCGCCGACGGCGTGGCCCGGCACGGCGGTGGCCGGGTCAATGTCGGGAATCGTGCAGCGGCTGCAGGGCTTGACGAACTTGAGCACGACCGGGCCGTCGGCCGACTCGATCGTCAGCGTGTCGATGAAGTCTTCTCCGTGCGCATCGGGCAGACCGTCGATGACGATGTTCGGCCGGAATCGCTGCATCGTCACCGCGTCGTGACCGGCAGCAGCCAGACGGCGATTCAGTTCGGCAAGCGATGCGGTCGAAATCACCAGCAGCGGGAAGGCGTCCGGGAAGGCGGTGCGCGCTGCGATCGTGCCGGTCCACTCGGCGCTGGCCAGGCGCTGCACGTCCGGGTCGAAGCGCGCCAGTCGCAGCCGCTGGCCGAGGCAATCGCTGAACCACTGCGCTGCCAGATCGCCCATGTCGAAGGCATCGACGGTGTCGTCCCAGACGCGCACGCGGCAGTCGCCTTCGACGGCATCCAACTGCAGGTGCAGCGCCAGCATGCCGGGCGCGCGCAGCATCAGATCGCTGGTGCGCAGCGTCGGCTGGATCAGCGCCATGCGCGGCAGCTCGCGCTGCGTCACCAGGTCCCCGTGCTCATCGACGACCATCCATTCGCGGTCGTACTCGAAGCCGGTCTCGATCAACGGCGCTTCATCGACGGCGATGCCGGCGCAGGATTTGATCGGGTGGATGAAGAGCTGGGCCAGGCGCAGGTTGTTCTCACTCATGCGCCATTATTTACTTGCCGAGCAAGCCGCGCAGCTTCTCCTTGAGCTTGTCCTCGGGCTTGTGAGCCGGCGCGGCCGCGCCAGACGCAGCTTGCTCGCTCGGCTTGTCGGTCAGCCCGAGCTTTTCGGCGAGCTTTTCCTTCAGTTTGTTTTCCAGGGCGGAGGCAGCCACGCCTGACCACTGCACTCTCCAGTCGATCGAGTCGAACGGGCCGCTCAAGATCACCGGCACCGTCACGCCGCGCAATGCGGCCAGCTCGGTACCGTCTTGCCCGGTGGCAGTGGAGGCGACCGTGGCGCGCGCGGTGTAGTCGATGCGGCCGTTGCCGACATCGAAACGGCCGTTGCCGCCGATGCGCAGGAATGGGCTCTTCAGGTCGAGGTCATCGCTGCGCGCCACGCCGCCTTCGATCCGCGCGCTGGCCGTCAGTTCGGAGAAGTCGGTCTTCTCGGCCGTGCTCGCCTTGGTGATCGCATCCTGCTTCATCGACAGTGCGGCTTTCGCTTGGCGCAGCGTGCGCGCGAGATTGACGCCCTTGACCGCGCCGTCGCGCAATTGCAGCGCCGCTGCACCGGCGAGGTTGGCGCGCAGCGCGCCGAGGCTGGCGCCGCTGGTGGAGAGGTCGGCGCTGACACGGCCGGTGCCTTCGAGCAAGTCCTTGCCGGCCACGTCCTTCAGCAGCGCGTTGGCGTTGACGCCGTTGGCGACGAGCTTGACGTTGATGCGCTTGGTCTTCGATTCGGCGACGCCGCTGGCGTCGATGTTGCCGCCCCAGGCGTTGCCCGACAGGCGCGTCACGCGCAGCGTGCCGTTGTCGAGCGTGGCATCGAACTTCGCCTCGGCCACGTCGTACTGGCGGTACGTGAGTTGGCCGGCGCTGACGTTGAAGCGGCCGTTGATTGCCGTCAGACCGTCGAGCGCCACCGGCGTGTCGGCCGGCGCCGTGGGTGCCGCTGCCGAGGCAGCAGCGCTCGCACTCGTCGCCAATACCTGGTTCAAATCGAGCCGGTCGAAGCGCGCGTTGGCTTGGACCGCAGGCACCGCGGCGTTGAAGGACGCACTGCCGTTGGACTCGAACTTGTTGTTGTTGAGCGCGCCTTGCAGCGCCCATTGCGTGCCGCGCGCGTCGGTGCCGACGTTGCCGAAGAGCGTCAGCGCCAGCGGCTGCAGTCCCGGCTCGGTGATGTTGGCGCGCAACTCCAGCTTCTCCATCGTCGCCGCGCTGCGACCCGGGCGCAGCAGCAGGTTGGACTTCATCTGGCCGTCGATCTTGCGCGGCCCGCTGCTGCCGGCGAGCTTGAGCGCAAAGCCCGGTAGGCGCAGCGCCTCGAAGTTGCCGATCGGTGCGCCGGACTGGAAGCTGCCGGCCAGCGTGGTCTTGCCGTCCAAGTTGATGCGGCCGGAGAAGCCGCTGCCTTGCAGTTGCTCGCCGGCCACGGCCAGTTGCGGCCACTCGAGCGATGCGCCGAAGTCGGCGGTGCCCTGCTTGCCGGAGACGGCGAGCTTCAACGCTTCGAGTTCGACCTTCTGCGCACTCGGGCTGTAGACCAGGCGCCGCGCGATCAGCGTCGACGGACCCAGCGCGATGCCGGCCATCTTGGCGTCGCTGAGGTTGACGTCGATCGGCCCGGCGGTGAGCGTGCTGCCGTCCCACGCCAGGTTGCCGGCGAGCGTGGCGTGCAGCGACTTCACGGCTTCGCTGTCGCCGCCGACCTTGACCGTCGTATCGCGCAGCTTGGCGCTGCCGGTGGCAGCATCGAAAGTCAGCGCCGTCTTGCCGTCGAACGTCAGGCGCAGCACCTGCGGCCGCTCCAGCGCCACCGTGGTACGGAACAGCAGCGGCGTCTCCTGGCCACTCGCGAGCCGGCCGCTGGTGAAGTTGTCCATCGTCACCGTGCCGGTGATCTGCGTCTGCTCGTCGCGCAGTGCCAGGCGCGAATCTTCGACATGCACCGAGCCGACTTCGAAGCGCATCGGCGGCCCGCTCGTCTTCGGCGCGGCCGGGCTGCCTTTGGCGCCGATCAGGTCGTCGATGTTGCGCACGCCTTGCGCGTCGCGCGTGATCAGCGCGCGCATGCCACGCGCGTTGACGCTGTCGACGACGAGCTGGTTGCGCAACAGCGGCAGCCATTGCAGCGTCAGCGCGGCTTGATCGATCGACGCGAACTCTTCGCCACGCGCGCGTTCGGACAGGCTCAGCTTCGACACCTTGACGGCCAGCCGCGGGAACACCGACAGGTGCAGCGGCCCGTCGATGGCCAGCGTGCGCTGGCGCTCGGTCTTCATCCAGTCGATGGCGATCGACTTGTAGTGCGTGGCGTCGAAGGTGGCGACAAAGTAGCCCGCGGCCAGCACCGCCAGCAGGAGCAGTGCGCCCAGAGCGAGCAGAGCCCGTTTGATCCAGGGATTCATGGCTGCATTGGAACGTGAAAGTCAGTACAGGTTGCAACACCGACCTCTCTAAAATGCAAATCAATGCAAGCCGATGACAAAGTTTTCGACGTTTGTGTGCGCGGTGCCGGCATCGTTGGCCGAGCGCTGGCATTGGCCTTGTCCCGGCAGGGACTTGCCGTGGCGCTGCACTCGCCGTCTCATCCTGCGGCGCGCGAGGATGTGAGGGCCTACGCCCTCAATGCCGCGTCGGTGGCGCTGCTCGACTCGCTCAAGGTCTGGAGCGAGTTGCCGGCCGATGCGCGCACCGCTGTCTTCGACATGCGCGTCGAAGGCGATGCCGCCGCTGCCGTGCTGCGCTTCTCGGCGTGGCAGCAGCGCGTGCGCGAGCTGGCGTGGATCGTCGATGCCGCGGCGCTCGAAGCTGAATTGGCCTCTGCCGTGCGCTATGCACCGCATGTCACGGTCAGTACCGACAGCGTGCCGGCGCGGCTCTTGGTGCTGGCCGAAGGCCGCGCCTCGACCACGCGCGAGCAGCTCGGCGTGGCTTTCGAGACGCACGATTACGGCCAGACCGCGATCGCCGCGCGCTTGCAATCCGACGCGCCGCACGGCGGCCTGGCGCGGCAGTGGTTTCAGGCGCCGGACGTGCTGGCGTTGCTGCCCACCGAGCGGCCGCAAGCGGGCCACGGCCTGGCGCTTGTGTGGTCGCTGCCCACACCGCGTGCGCACGAGCTGCTGGCTTTGAGCGCCGGCGAGTTCGAAGCCGAGTTGATGGCGGCTACGCGAGGCGCCGCCGGGGCGCTCACGCTGGCCAGCGAACGTGCCTCGTGGCCGCTCGTTCTGGCACGCGCCGAGCGTGTGTCTGGCCCCGGCTGGGTGTTGGTGGGCGATGCCGCGCATGTGGTGCATCCGCTGGCTGGGCAGGGCTTGAACCTCGGCCTGGGCGACGTGGCCGCACTGGTGCAGGTGCTCGCTGAGCGTGAGCCGTGGCGTGAACTCGCTGACCCAAAACTACTCGAACGCTATGCGCGCGAGCGCGCCTTGCCGGTGCAGGCCATGGCCACGCTGACCGATGGCCTGCTGCGACTTTTTGCACACCCGGCGCCGTGGGCGCGGGAACTTCGCAACGGCGGGCTGGGTCTGGTCGAGGCGGCCGCGCCATTGAAGCGTTGGCTGGCATCGCGCGCACTGGGACAATAGTTGTTCTCAGATCAGCCGCGCTCACCGAGGATCCGTCATGCCCATTTCCCGACCCCTGCTGTTGTCGCTGCTCCTCGGCTTGTCGCTGCCCGCTCTGGCCGATGAAGCCGTGATCCGCAAGAACCTGACGCAGCGCCTGCCGGAGTTTCCGAAGATCGACGAGGTCAGCAAGACGGCGT
>JANNJX010000077.1:0-2351 GCA_031396005.1 Burkholderiales bacterium | reverse complement strand
GTGCCGGTGACATGCATCGCCTGGTTCAGGCCCCATTCGATGACCAGGCTGCGCTTGGCGGCCCGGCGCGCCAGCACATTCACCAGCCGATCCAGCTTCAAGCGCAACAGCACGGGCAGCAGCCGCCGGGCCGAGGCCGGCATCAGGCGCAGATTGCAGTCGAAGGCGTCGAAGAAGACGTCATAGGCAATAGCCCGTTGCACGCGGGGCTCGAAAGCGGCGGCACGAATCGCGAAGTAGCCGCCCATCGACAGGCCGATCAAGCTCACGTCGCTGAGCCCGAAGTGATCCAGCAAGGCCGCAACGGGCTTCTCCCATTCGTATGTCATCGGCAGGCCGGCGTCGAACAGCGCGCCTCCCTGGCCGGGGCCCTCGAAAGCCACGACGTCATAACCCGCATCGCGCAACCAGAAGAAGAAGAGGAACAGCTCTTCCAGGTAGCTGTCGAAGCCGCCGCAGAACACCACGACGCCTTTGGGGTCGGCCGGCGTGAAGCGATAGACGGGCAAGAACCCGTGAACCGGCCCGTCTGCATACGGCACCCGGTGTTGGTCGTCAGGCTTCACCCCGTAGTGATCGCGCGTCAGTTGCACGAACTTCTCGCGCATCGGTTCGCGCTGGGGGTCGCCGGCCGGCAGGAAGAACTCTGCCGAGCGCAGGTGGTACGCAGCCTTGAGCATCTGCCCCTTCGCGAGGGCTTGCTGGGCCAATGCTGCAAACTCGCGGTGCCAGTCTGCATACGTCGTGATGCGCGGCGCCACCGAGCGCATTTCGTCGAGCATGCCCATATCACCCACCAAGCCGAACCACCGATTCATCTGGAAGTTCAGGCTCACGTCCGGATGAATCGCGTGGTAGCCGCTGGGCATGCTGGCTGGCCTAAGCAGGCTGGGAGGGCTCACCGCCGTGCCTCGCGCGTTCATCCCAACGGCCTTGGCATCACACGCGCCAATTGATCGGCACCGGCCACGCGCGCCAGCCGCTCGCCCTCGAAGATATCGACCCACTCGCGCAGGCGCCGAGCGATCTGCGTGGCGGCTTCGGCGCGGGTCAGCGTCTGCGCGCGGTAGCCGGAAACTGCATCCCAGAAGCTGGTGCGTCCCACCGCAAAGCCGATGAAGCCCGGCACGCCCGCAGCGACGGTGAGCCAACTCCGTACCTTGGCTTCATCGGCGCCGCGGCCAAGCACGATGCAGCCGACCTGGTCGCGCCCGCCGCGCCGCGCGGTCTGCACGATGCGCTCACCTTCGGCATGGCTGTCCAGGCCCTCGACCTTCCACACGTCGGGCTCGATGCCGGCGTCCTGCAATGCACGAAGCGTCTGCTGCATCAGCAGCGGGCGGGCTTGTCGATCGAAGACTTCCTTGTCGCCCCTTGCATGTGCGAGCTGATCGTCGGTCGGCGGCACCAGCAGCTCGAACATGAACTTGCGCTGGCGGCGCCGGCAATACTCGGACAACTGCTTCAACCGGCCCACCTGCCGCAGGTTGAGCGCGGGGTCGCCTTCAGGGTTGTAGCGCACCAGCACCTTGGCAAAGGTGGGATCGAAAGCCTCGATGTGGCCGGCGAAGTCGGCACCGTATTCGAACTCGAACTCGTCGGTGCCGCTGCGCTCGACGGAGAGTGCAGTGACGCAGCCTCTCCCGCGCGCATCACGCAGGATGGCCGCACCGAACTGCTCGTCCACCAAGATGCCTGCGGCCTCGAACGGCACGCCCTCGGCCAGCGCCTGCCTGAAGCCTTCGTAGATCAGCTGCTTGCTGTCGATGACCTGGTCGCGCTGTGTCGCGTCGAGCGGCGGCTCGAAATGGAACATGTCCGTCACGTACGACTGCCGGTGGTCGAACGGCAGCAGGTAGAGGGCTTTGTCGTAGCCGAGGTTCATGCCGCCCCCGCGCTTTCCGCTGCCGCTTCAGGCTGCGAAGTCTTTTCCCGGATCCGCGCCATCAAGCCGCTCCACGATGTGGCAAACGCCTGAACGCCCTCGCGCTGCAACTGCACGGCGAGCGCATCATCGTCGACGCCTTCGCGCTTGAACTCGTCGAGCACGCGCTCAGCGTAACCGCCATCAGCGGGCAAGGTCGCGCCCACCTTGCCGTGGTCGGCGAAGGCCAGCAGCGTCTTTTCCGGGATCGTGTCGATGGTCTCGGCCGCCGCGAGGGCATCGACGTAGAACGTGTCCGGTGCGGCAGGGTCTTTCGTGCCGGTGCTGGCCCAGAGCAGGCGTTGCGGGCGCGCTCCTGCCGCGGCCAGGCGCTGCCACCGTTCGGACGCAAGCAAGTCGCAATGGGCCTTGTAGGTTCGCATGGCGATCGCAACGCCGAGGCGGTTGTGCAGTTGGGGCTGAACGT
>JANNJX010000028.1:0-5979 GCA_031396005.1 Burkholderiales bacterium | reverse complement strand
GCCGTGTTGAACACCACCTCGCCGACGGTGCGACCGGCAGCGCCGATCGAGGTGCCTCGAAAGACCGTGCCATCAGCGAGAGCGAGCACGGCGGGGGGCAGTACGGGCAGCAAATCGGGGCTCCGGGGGCGCTGGCGGACGAGGCCCACGGTTTCCTTCTTCACCTGACTCGAGGCGGAAGCGCTGATCCGGCGTTGGAGTACAGAAGAACCGAGGGCTTCATCGGTTGAAGAAGCCCTGAATTATAGGCGGGTGCTTTCAGCTACCGAGTGCGGCGATGCCGGCGCGCGCGATCTGCGCGTCGTCGCTCGCCTTCACGCCGCTGACGCCGACCGCGCCGACGCAGTGGCCGTCGATCATCACGGGCACGCCGCCCTCGAGCATGCCGTCGAGCGCTGGCGCGCTCAAAAACGCCGCGCGCCCGCCGTTGATCATCTCTTCGTAGACTTTGGACTCGCGCCGGCCGAGCGCACTCGTGCGTGCCTTGGCCGGCGCGATCTGCGCTGAAATCGGCGCTGCGCCGTCAAGGCGCTGCAGCCACAGCAGGTGTCCACCGTCATCGACGACGGCGATCGTCACTGCCCAGTTGTGGGCCTTTGCCTCGGACTCTGCGGCGGCGGCAATGCGGCGCGCGTCTTCCTGTGCGATAAATGGTTTTTGTTGCATGGCGGGTCTCGCAATGGCGTCGATGCCCCCAATGTACGGGGCATTGACAGTGGGATTCCGCCACCGGGCAAATGGTCATTCCTGATGTCAAGGGTGGGGAACTAGAATTCGGCCATCGGCTCTCAGCCTGCATCTCTTCATCAACGGAGGTTTGTTTCATGGACGATCGTCTGCAATCCGCTTACGTCACCGCCAGCGGTGGCGGCGCAGTCAGCGCCGAACGCAACCGCGTCCTGCGCAATACGTATTGGCTGCTCGCCCTGTCGATGGTGCCCACCGTCATGGGTGCTTGGGCCGGTATGGCCCTGGGCATCAACCAGATCCTGACGCCGGGCATCGGCCTGATCGTCTTTCTGGCCGGCGCCTTCGGCTTCATGTTCGCTATCGAGAAGAACAAGAACTCCGCGGCCGGAGTGCCGATCCTGCTGGCCTTCACGTTCTTCATGGGCGTGATGTTGTCGCGCATGCTGGCGATCGTGATCGGCATGGGCAACGGCGCCAGCCTGATCATGATGGCCTTTGCCGGCACCGGCGCGATCTTCCTCGGCATGGCCACGTTGTCGACCATCGTCAAGCGCGACCTGTCGAACATGGCCAAGTTCATGACCATCGGCGCCATCCTGGTGTTGGTGGCGGGCATCGCCAACTTCTTCATCCAGAGCGGCGCGTTGATGATCACGCTGGCGATGCTGATCATCGGCATCTTCTCGTTCTTCATCCTCTACGACCTGAAGCGCGTGCGCGATGGCGAAGAGACGAACTACATCACCGCCACGCTTGGGGTGTACCTCAGCATCAACAACATCTTCCAGTCGTTGCTGGCGCTGTTCGGCATCGGTGGGGGAAGTAGCGAGTGAAGGTCGGTCAACCCGACACGCTGAAGGGGCCCTCGGGCCCCTTTGTCATGGTCGGTCGAAAACCGCGATGCTCTCCACGTGCGCCGTCTGCGGGAACATGTTGACAGCACCCGCTGCCGTGCATCGGTAGCCCGCCTGGTGCACGAACAGCCCGGCGTCGCGCGCCAGCGTCGCCGGATTGCAGCTCACGTAGACGATGCGTGACGGCGGTGTCCACGCGGCGCTGGATTGCACCAGGTCGGCGGTCGCTTTGGCCAGCGCGAAAGCGCCTTCACGTGGCGGATCGATCAGCCACTTCTGCGCCGCACCGTCGACCATCAGTGCCTCGGGCGTCAGCTCGAACAGGTTGCGCGCCGCGAACTTTGCTTCGATGCCATTGCGCGCCGCGTTGTCGCGCGCGCGCTGCACGAGCGTTTCGCTGCCCTCGATGCCGAGCACCTCGCGCGCGCGTGTCGCCAGCGGCAGCGTGAAGTTGCCCAGGCCGCAGAACCAGTCGATCACACGTTCGTGGGGCAGCACGTCGAGCAGGCCGACCGCGCGCTGCACGAGCACGCGGTTGATGTGCGGATTGACCTGCGTGAAGTCGGTCGGCTTGAAAGGCATCGTCACGCCGAACTCGGGCAAGGCGTAGGCGAGTTCGGGGCCGCCTTCATCGAACCGGCGCACCGTGTCTGGGCCCTTGGGCTGCAGCCACCATTGCACGCCGTGCGCGACGCCGAAGTCGCGCAGGCGCTGCTGGTCTTCGGCGCTCAAGGGTTCGAGATGACGCAGCACGAGCGCCACCACGTCATCACCCATCGCCAGCTCGATCTGCGGCAGCGTCTCGCGCGCCTGCATCGACATGATCAGTTCACGCAGCGGCATCAGCATCGCGCTCACCGTTGGTGGCAGCACGGCGCAAGAGCGCATGTCGGCGATATAGCGCGACTTGCGCTCGTGAAAGCCGACCAGCACCATGCCCTTCTTCACCACATGCCGCACCGACAGCCGCGCGCGGTAGCGGTAGCCCCAGGCCGGGCCTTCGATCGGCCGCAGGATGCGTTCGGGCTTCACCTTGCCCACATGCCAGAGGTTGTCTTCGAGCGTGCGCTGCTTCACTGCCACCTGCGCGGCAGGGTGCAGATGCTGCATCTTGCAGCCGCCGCAGGCGCCCGCGTGCAAGCCGAAGTGCGGGCACGCCGGCCGCACGCGCTGCGAGCTCTCGCGCGCCATGTGCGTGAGCGTGCCCTGCTCCCAGTTGTTCTTGCGCCGGTGCACCTGCACCAGCACACGCTCGGTCGGCAACGCGCCTTCGATGAAGACCACCTTGCCCTCGGCGTCGTGCGCCACGCCTTGCGCTTCGAGGTCGAGCGATTCGACCTCGAGCCATTCATCTGGCGTGCTCATTGCCAGGCGGCGAGGTACTCGACCCAGTGCGGTTCGTCGATCGCCGTCAGCGACTCGCGCGCCAACGCCACTTCACGCTCGTGCTCGGCTTCGGTAAACCCGCCGCGCATCTTCTGGAAGCGGCAGTACAGCAGCCAGGTGTTCATGACATCGGTCTCGCAGTAGCGGCGGATGTCTTCGAGCTTGCCGTCCAGGTACGCCGGATAGACCTGCGAGCCGTCCATGCCGAGCTTGCCGGGCAGGCCGCAGAGCTTGGCCATGGCGTCGAGCGGCGCGTTGGCGCGCGGCTGGTACATCGCCAGCAGGTCCATCATGTCCAAATGACGCATGTGGTAGCGCGAGATGTAGTTGTTCCACTTGTACTCGCGGTCGTCTTCACCCATGTCCCAGTACTTGTCGGCGACCACGCCGTGCTTGAGGCCGCGGTAGTGCAGCACCGGCAGGTCGAAGCCGCCGCCGTTCCAGCTGACGAGTTGCGGCTGGTGTTTTTCGATCTTGTCGAAGAAGGTCTGGATGACGTGGCCCTCGTCGTTGCCGCTGCGGTCGGCGAACGACTGCACCGTCAGCCCCTTGGTGCTGCGAAAAACGCAGGAGATGACGAGCACTCGCTGCAGGTACAGCGGCAGCATGTCACTTTTGCCGCCGGCCTTGCGCTCGGCCTGTTCGGCAGCGTAGATCTCGGCATCGGCGAGCACTGCTTCGGCGCCGCGCATCGCACGCAGACCCGCGATGTCGGGGATGGTTTCGATGTCGAAGACGAGGACGGACGCGCTCAAAATACCGAGTCGCGGTCGATGCCGCGGCGCTGCATGTGGCGCTTCAACTTGACGAGGGCTTCCTGCTGGATCTGGCGCACACGCTCGCGCGTCAATGACAGGCGTTCGGCCAGCGCCTCGAGCGTTTCGGGTTCGCGGTTGTAGAGGCCGAAGCGGCCGGTCAGCACCTCGCGCTCGCGCTTGCTCAGTTCGAGCAACTCGCTCTCCACCAGCGCCTCCAGTTCGTGGTGTAGCAGCGTGTCTTCGGGGTCGTCGTGCCCGTCGCCGGCCACACCGTCGAGCAGCGACTCGCCGGAGCCGTCGCCATCACGCGCCAGATCGCGCGGCGCGTCGAGCGAGGCCGGCTGTTCGGCGTAGCGCAGTAGATCGGTCACCTCCTGCACCGGGCGGCCGAGCTTGTCGGCGATGCGCTCTGCACGCACCGGCCGGTCGTCGGTTTCGCCGGCCAGCGCACGTTCGCCTTCGAGCGCACGGCGTGCGCGCAGCACCTGGTTCAACTCGCGCACCACGTGCACCGGCAATCGCACCAGCCGCGCTTGGTGCATGATCGCGCGCTCGATGGCCTGGCGGATCCACCACGACGCATACGTCGAAAAGCGAAAGCCGCGCTCGGGTTCGAACTTGCCGGTGGCGTGCATCAGGCCGAGGTTGCCTTCTTCGATCAGGTCGGTCAGCGGCAAGCCGCGGCCGAGATAGTTCTTGGCGATGCTGACGACCAAGCGCAGGTTGCGTTCGATCATCGACTGCCGCGCCGCGAAGTCGCCGGCGCTGGCGCGCACCGCCATCGCGTACTCTTCTTCGGGCGTGAACAGCGGCGCGCGGCGAATCTCGCGCAAGTAGGTCTGCAAGGTGTCGGCAGCGTTGCCGTCCTCGGCCGCGATCTCCGCCGGCTGCAATTCAGTGAGTGCCTCGACCGGCAAGACTGCACCGCTGGCCCCGGCCAGCGCCGCGAGCGCAGCACCGTCGTTGGGATCGTGCGGCAGCACGGACACTACAACTCCCTCGTGCTGCGCACGGTCCCTCCGAGAGGGACAGAGCGCCCCCTTCGGAACGGCCGTGCGGAGGCGCTCATGTCAGCTATCGCGGCGGCAGCAGACGCGCCGGGTCGATCGGTTTGCCGAGTCGGCGGAGCTCGAACAACAGTTGCACCCGCTCGGCGTCGCTCGAACCCATCTCGGCGATGCGCTGCCCGCGCCGCACGGCCTGGTCTTCTTTCACCAGGAGCGTCTGGTTGTGCGCATACGCCGTCAAGTAACTGTTGTTGTGCTTGACGATGACGAGGTTGCCGAAACCGCGCAAGCCCGAGCCGGCATAGACGACGCGTCCGTCGGCTGCGGCGAGCACCGGGTCGCCGGCCTTGCCGGTGAAGACCAGGCCCTTGTTGCGGCCCTCGTCGAAAGGCACCGCAACCGTCGCCACCGAGGGCCACGCCCAGGCCACGTCGTCGTCGGCATCACGCGGTGCCGCCGGTGGCGATGCCGATGCGGCGGGCGACGGCGTGGCCGCAACCACCGGCGATGGCGTCGCCGCAGGTGGTGTGGGCGTTGCCGCGGCCGGCGCCGATGGCGCGCCGGCGACCGGCTTGACATCGAGCGGCCGCGTATCGACCTTGGCCACCGTGACGCCGCGCGCCGCAGCCGCCGACGCGTCGACGCCGGGCGGCAGCACGCGCAAGATCTGGCCGACTTCGAGCTGGTTCGGGTTGTCGATGTTGTTCCAGCGCGCGATGTCGCGCCACGCTTGACCGTTCTCCAGCGCCACACGCATCAGCGTGTCGCCGGGCTTGACGGCGTAGTAGCCGGGCTTGCCGAGGTTCTCGATGCCGGGCACCGGTTTGCCCGGCATCTCCCCTGCCGCTGCCGAGGCGGACGGCGCCGGGGATGCTGCGGTTGCGCGCGTGGTCGCGCGCTCTTCGACCGGCGCGCGATTGAGCGATGTGCCGCAACCGGCCAACAAAGCGCCAGAGATCAACGCGACACGCCAACCCACACGCGAATCGGCCACGCATCGAAGCGACTTGCGAGACAACGAATAACTCTCTCTTTTCATGCTGTGCCCGATCTTAACGGCACGAAGCGCACCGCATCGCGATCGTGTCGTGACCAGCCGTTCTCATGCCGATCGACCGTCACCAGCACCTGTTCGCCGCGCACGTCGGCCTGCGTCGGCGCGACCAGACGGCCGCCCACCGCGAGCTGATCGAGCCAGGCTTGCGGCAGGTCTTCGCCACCGGCGGCGCAGACGATCGCGTCGTACGGCGCGTTCGGCGCATGACCGAGGCGGCCGTCGCCATA
>JANNJX010000026.1:0-2979 GCA_031396005.1 Burkholderiales bacterium | reverse complement strand
GGACGTGAAGGTGGCACTCGTCGGCCAGGGGCCGGACGAGCTGTTCGGCGGCTACACGCGTCACCTCGGCGTGCAGTACGGCGCGCAGTGGCGGCGCATGCCGGCGTGGCTGCAGCGGGCGCTGGGCGCCGGCGTCGAGCGGCTGCCGCGCAATGAAGCTCTCAAGCGCGGCGTGCATGCGCTGGCCGTGGACGACAGGCTCGAGCGCCATCGCGACGTCTTCTCGCTGATGCCGGGCGACGAGGTCGATGCGCTCTTCCGCGGCGGCGTGCTGCCGGCCGGCGCAGGCGATCGCGTGCTCGACTTCTGGAGCGAGCTGGCGCCGGAAATGGAAGGCGCCGACGAACTCGGCGCTTTCCAGGTGCTGGAGCTGCGCTCGTCGCTGCCCGACGAGCTGATGCTTTACGCCGACAAGATCTCGATGGCGCACGGCCTGGAAGTGCGCGTGCCCTTCCTCGACAAGGAAGTGGTCGAGTTCGCGGCGCGCCTGCCGGCCAAGTTCAAGGTGCGCTGGGGCCAGCGCAAGTGGCTGCACCGGCGCGTCTGCGAGCGCTTCTTGTCGAAGGAGATCCTCGCGCGCAAGAAGCGCGGCTTCGCCGTCAACGTGGTCGACGATTGGTTCAGCGGCTCGCTGGACAGCAAGCTCTCGGCCTACCTGCTCGACGGCTCATCGCGC
Source organism: Burkholderiales bacterium (assembly GCA_031396005.1). GTDB lineage: Bacteria > Pseudomonadota > Gammaproteobacteria > Burkholderiales > Burkholderiaceae_C > CADEEN01. The sequence continues at coordinate 2,303 of JANNJX010000026.1, read as the reverse complement.
ATGTTCGAATTTCTCGAACCGCGCGCGGTGGCGCGCTTGCTCGAAGAGCACCGCGCCGGTCGGCGCGACAACCACAAGATGCTGTTCAGTCTGGTGGTGCTGGAGGAGTGGCTGCGGGCGCACCACGGTGCGCTGCCTGCGCAAGCAGCGACAACCCACCACGCCGAGCCGGCAGCGGCGCTCGGCTGAACCCCGGTGCACCCCGATGACACTGTCCTACGTCCTGATCACACCGGCCCGAAACGAAGCCGATTACATCGCGAAGACCCTCGCATCGGTAGTCGCGCAGACGGTGCTGCCGCTGCGCTGGGTGATCGTCAGCGACGGCTCCACCGATGCCACGGAGACCATCGTCGAGAAGTATCTCCCCGGCCGCCCCTGGATCGAACTGGTCAAGCTGCCGCAACGCGCCGATCGCAACTTCGCGGCAAAGGTCAACGCCTTCCGCGCCGGGCAGGAACGCGTCCAGGATCTGGTCTACGAGGTAATCGGTAACGTCGATGCCGACGTTTCCTTCCCGCCTGACTATTTCGAAGTCCTGCTCGCCAAGTTCGAGGCCATGCCGAATCTGGGCGTCGGCGGCACCCACTACGTTGAGGGCGACTTCCATTCCTTCACCGACAGCCACATCAACGTGCATCATGTCAACGGCCAGATCCAGCTGTTCCGCAGGCGCTGCTTCGATGACGTCGGCGGCTATCAGCCGATCAAGGGCGGTGGCATCGACTGGGTCGCCGTCACCACAGCGCGCATGAAGGGCTGGCTGACGTACTCGTTCGGCGAGCGCGAGTTCGTGCACCACCGCGTGATGGGCACTGCCGGCAGCAACGTGCTGCAGGCCCGTTTTCACTACGGCAAGAAGGACTACTTCCTCGGCGGCCATCCGCTGTGGCAGATCGCGCGCAGCACGTTCCAGCTGGTCAAGCGCCCTTATGTCATCGGTGGGCTCGCGTTGCTGGCCGGCTACCTCTGGTGCTGGATCAGCGGCCGCGAACGTCCGGTGTCTCCTGAGCTCATGAAGTTTCACCGGGGCGAGCAGATGAGCCGCCTGAAAACAGTCCTGCTGCGCCGCCGGGTGCCGCAGGACCCTGACTTGTCAATGCCATGACCCTCCCGCTCGCCATGACGGCATCGATCTTTACCAAGCAGACCCTGATCAAGGGCCAGCCGGCCAGCATCCGCTGTCTCGATCTGCGGGGCCACACGTTCGAGGTGCACGGCGGCGCCATCACCAAGGTCAGCCTCGAAGACGAGTGGTTCGATGACATCGGCGACCCGCAGGCCGTGATCCGGGCTCTGCAGCAGCTCGATCGCAAGCCCGATCTGCTCACGTTCTGGCAGCGTGTGCCCGATGTCGAGCCACACCACATGTACCACGTCGAGTGGGAGGAGCTTGCCGTCCTTCCGATACCGTCGTACGAGCACTGGTGGAATCAGCAGATCAAGTCGCGCGTGCGCAACCAGATCCGCAAAGCTGAGAAAGAGGGTCTGGTCGTCAAGGAAGTGCCCTACGACGATGACTTCGTTCGGGGCATGACGGCCATCTTCAACGAGTCGCCGGTGCGGCAGGGGCGGCCGTTCTGGCACTACGGCAAGAGTTTCGAAACGGTGAAGAACCAGTTCTCACGGTTTATTCACCGAGAGCGCATGATCGGTGCGTACTTCGGTGGTGAGTTGATCGGCTTCATCATGCTCGCCAACGCCGGCCGCTTCGGCCTGACCGGTCAGATCATTTCGAGTCTCAAGCACCGGGATAAATCGCCCAACAATGCACTGATCGCCAAAGCCGTCGAAGTGTGCGCCCAACAGGGCTTGAGCCACCTCGTCTATCTCTTCTGGAGCGACGACTCGCTGTCTGAGTTCAAGCGCCGCTGCGGCTTCGAGCCGGTTCGCATGCCGCGCTATTGGGTCGCGCTGACTTGGCAGGGACGAGCCGCGCTTGCACTCGGGTTGCACCGCGGCTGGAAAACGCTCCTCCCGGTTGCCGTCAAGTCGCGACTGAAGGACTGGCGGCGCAAATGGTACGCGCGCGCAGGCGACTGATGCTGCCGGCGCTGCGCAGCGACGCGCGAGCCTGCTAAAGACATGCCCGGTATTGCAGGCGTCTTCTCTGCCGCACCCTCGCACGTCTACGAACAGCAGGTTCGTCGGATGGTTGCGACCTTGCAGCACCAGCCCGAGTCGGTCAGCGGCACCTTGTTCGCGCCGGACCTTGGTGTGTACGGCGGCTGGGTGGCCCATGCGCACTCGTTCGCGGCTCGCCAGTGTGCCGAGGCCGCCCACGGGGGCACTGCCATGCTCTT
>JANNJX010000016.1:0-1528 GCA_031396005.1 Burkholderiales bacterium | reverse complement strand
GTACCTGAAGATCGTCGGCGCGATCCTGCTCGTTTGGATCGGCATCAAGCTGCTGCTGCCCGAAGACGAAGGCGCGCACGGCAACATCGAAGGCAGCGACAAGCTGTGGGCCGCCGTCAAGACCGTCATCGTCGCCGACCTGGTGATGAGCGTCGACAACGTTATCGCCATCGCCGGCGCGGCCGAGAGCGCCGGCGGCGACCACAAGATGCCGCTGGTGATCTTCGGCCTGCTGGTCAGCATCCCGATCATCGTCTGGGGCAGCCAGCTCGTGATCAAGCTGATGGACCGCTACCCGATCATCATCACCATCGGCGGCATGCTGCTCGGCTGGATCGCCGGCACGATGGCCGTGACCGACCCGGCCATCATCGGCTACATGCCCAGTGTGCCGGCCGACAAGCCCGGCATGCTGCCGGAGGTGACGGCCACCGTGCGCTACGGCGCCGGTGTGGCCGGTGCGCTGCTGGTGTTGGCCTGGGGCAAGGTCGTCGCCAGCCGCCGCGCCGCCCGCAGCACGGCGAGCCCCTGAGCTGCGGCCGGTCCGTGCCCGGCACGCTGGGTGCTCGATGGGTCTGTTGACGCGCTGGGCTGCGCGCCGATCGACCCCAGCGCCGCAGCAGCCGTCTGCACCCGCGCTGGGCGCCGGCGCCTTGCCGGCGGGCACGTCGCTCGGCGGCGTTTCGCTGGCGCGGCCGATCGGCCGCGGCGCCTCGGCCGTCGTCTACGGCGGCGTGGATGTGGCGACGCAGGAGCTGCGCGCGGTCAAGGTGTGGAGCCCGTCGTCCGGAGCCGACGCCGATGACAGCGCCGCTCGCCAGCGCTTCCTTCAAGAAGCTCAACAGGCGGCGGCTCTGGCCCACCCCGGCATCGTGCGCATCTTCGGCGGCGGCTCGCAAGCGAGGCTGGCCTTCATCGTCATGGAGTTGCTGGCCGGCAGCCCTCTGGCCCGCTACGCCAATGTCGAACACCGACTGCCGGAAGCGCTGGTGCTCGACATCGCTGCACAACTGGCCGACGCGCTGGCCCACGCGCACCGCCAGGGGGTCGTGCACCGCGACGTCAAACCCGCCAACGTGCTGTTCGACCTGGCCACGCGGCGCGCCGTGCTGACCGACTTCGGCCTGGCGCGCGCGCCGGATGCGCAAGCCTCGCGCAGCGGCGTGCTGCTCGGCTCGCCGGTGTACATGGCGCCGGAGTTACTGGCCGGGCAGCCGCCCGACGGGCGCAGCGACCTCTACGCCCTGGGCGTGCTGACCTACGAACTGCTGGCGGGCCGGCCGCCGTTCGAAGCGGCGTCGATGGGCGCCCTGCTGCGCTCGGTGGCGCAATCGCCGCCGCCACCCTTCGCCACGCTGCGCGGCGACCTGAAGCCCGCAGCGGCCGAGCAGCTCGACCGACTGCTCGCCCCGCTGCTGGCCAAACAACCCGCACAGCGCCCCGCGGACGGCGAGGCTTGGGCCGCGCAGGCCCGGCAGACGGCGCAGTGGTTTATGTCCGCGGCAAACGCCACGAACGCCGGTTGAAC